>CAQBKK010000020.1:9828-19543 GCA_948760655.1 uncultured Bacilli bacterium
GCGTTTCACTTGCACCTGGTGTTGTACTTGCACTTGCTGTTGGTATTGCACTTGGCGTTTCACTTGCACCTGGTGTTGTACTTGCACTTGCTGTTGGTATTGCACTTGGTATTTCACTTGCAATTGGTTCTGGTGTTTTATCTGGTATTATTTCATCTGTTTCTTCTATTTCATCAATAATTTCGTCAATAATTGTATCAATAATTTCATTTATTACATTATCTACTTCTTCAATAGCATTGTTTATTTTTTCTTGTTTTTCTTTTTCTTTTTTCTTTATACCGTCTACTATTTCTTTTTTCGTTCTTCTTAATTGCAAGTTATCTTTAGCATGCAATCTTTCGGCTTGTTCTATTAAAATTCTACGTAATTCTAAGTTTTGTTTTCTTGTTCCTGTATAAGGTTCTATGCCAAAATGCTCTGCAATTAATTTTCTATATGCAAATGAATAGTCATATCCACTTTTTCTTAAAGCTTCTTTAAGTGTTTCATTCTCATAACCAGAAATATCAATTAAATCAAATTCTGTTAATTCTTCTTCAGCTTCTGTAGATTCTTCTATTTCTTCTACTACTACATTATTTTCAAATTCTTCCGCTGTATTTTTTAGTGATTCTTCTATTTCATTTGTAGCATTGTTCATAAGTGTAACTTCTGCATTTGCGACACTTTTAAATTTATCGTTTCTTCTTGGAGTAATATTACATGCAGAGGTTCCCATTACTAATGCAGTTGTTACTGCTAGTGCTACTGCTTTAGTAAAATTTTCTTTCAAACTTTTTCTTTTATTTTTTATTATGTGAGTCATTCATCAACCCATTCCTTTCTTACATTTGAAATTTCTTTTTGAGTTATTATACATTCTTTTTTTTTATTGTCAACTTTTTTCTTCTTTGTAAAATTTACCATTTTACGACTTTTTTCTTCATTCTCATTTTAACATAAATTTAAAAAATAATTAACACAAAAAATAGAAAAGATTTGCATTTTCTTTTCTATTTTGTTCTTGTTTTATTTCTTTTCATTTCATTAAATTCTTCTTTTACTTCTTTGTGTGTATTTTCATTTATTCCAGCAACTACTTTTGCAATTGTTCCTGTTGCAACACATCCAAATAAAATTGGTAAGGATTCTATCATTTGTTCTATTGGTTGTTCTTTTAAAGATTCCCATTCTTGCCAAAATCCTAGAATGCTTAATAATGTTGCACTTTCAAAAGCACATGAGGTAAATCGTAACTTATATAAATAACATTCTAATAGTTGTAATCTTGTTCTTTCATTTTTTCTATCTTGTCCTGTACTTCCAGTTGTTTCTGTCATTTTCTTCTATCCTTTCAAAACGCTTATCCAATATATCACAAGATAGTTTTTGATGTCAATCTTTATTTTATGAAACCATTTTGCACAGCTTTTGTATCGTTTACCACTATAAATGCTTCTTTATCATACCTTTTTATTAATGCAATTAATTTTTTTAAATTTCTATTGTTAACTTGAAAAAATAACATATCTCTTTTTTTACCAGAGTAGTCTTCTTTTAAATCTATTACAGATACTGCATACCCATGCTTTCTTACTGTATTTAGTAACATTTTATTTTCTTCTACTACTACTTCTACTCCTACAACTCCTTTTATAAAAGTGTTTGAAATAAAGGCACCAATCAGTGTTCCTGTTGCGTATCCCAAGGAATAAGATATAGGAATAAAAATGCTATCTACCTCTGTTATGAGTGCCTCTCTTGCAACTAAAAACCAAATAAAAACTTCTAAAAATGCTAAAATTACGGTCAAAAATGTTCGTCCTTTTACCATAAGCATTGTTCTTACTGTTCCTATAGAAACATCTAAAATTCTTGCAAAAAAAATTTTGATACATAAAAAGAGAAGACTCATGGTATCACCCTTTTTTATATTTCCCTAAATAAAAGAAAATACAACTAAAAAAAGAAGAAAACATAAGAATAAAGCCATTAGAAAAAAAATACAATAAGATGTTTTTTCTTTTTCTTCTCTTTTTTGAAATAATACACCTTTTTTTCCATAGCGTTCTGTTATAAAATCTGCTTTTTTATTGGGATTTTTTGCATTTAAAAGTTCTTTTTGAAACTTTATTTGCTCTTTATCCATCATAGAGCCACAAAAAGTACATAAAAATCCATGATTTGGTAAAGAAGCACCACATTTTTTACAAACCATTTTATCACCTCTTCTATTGTAACCTAAATTTTCTTTTTCTAGCAATTTATTTTCTACTCGCTTTAAGAATGTTTAAAATCTTTTCAATTTCTGCTATATTTATTTCGGACAAAAAAATAAAATTTAGAAAAAATAAGGGTTTTGTAGTTATAAGGTTTTATGCTAAAATTTTTGAGAATTTTGTTTTAAAAATGGGTGGAGTGATATGATAAACTTTATAATTTATGAAGATGAAAAGAAATGGCAAGATTATTTTAAAAAAACGATTTTAAAAATAATTGGACATACTAAAGATAAGTATACTATTTTAGTCATTGATAAATATACAAAAGAAGCAAAGAAAAAATTAGATGCTTTACTAGGAAAAAATATATTTCTTCTGGATATGGGAGTTCCTGGAAAATCTGGGTTAGATTTAGCACGGGAAATTCGTGATTCTGGTGATTGGGAAAGTCAAATGATTATGATTACTCTTCATGAATGTTTCAAAGAAGAAGGTTTTACAAGTAAAATTTTAATGCTCGATTTTATTAATAAAAGTGATTGTAGTCATTTAGAATATAAAATTACGGATGCTATTATGACTGCTTTACAGATACATTCTTTCAAAAAATCTTTTAAATTTACTTATAATAATGAACTTTACCAAATTCCGTATCAAGATATTTTGTATTTTGAAAAAGATTTAAATCATAATTATACTTCTATTGTGACGAAAACAGAAACTTATAAGTTAAAACAAAGCATTACAAAAATTGAAATAGAACTTTTACCTATCCCTTATTTTTTCAAAACGCATCAAAGTTGTATTGTAAATCTTAAAAATATTGAAAGAGTTGATTTTACAAATAATCGAATTTATTTTATGAATCACGAAATCGATTTACTTTCTAGAAACAAAAAGAAAATTTTAAAAGAAAAATTAACAAAGGGGTATGATTATGATCTGGTATGAATTAGGGTTAGGTTTTTGGTTATTTACTTATATTTTTTTTGCTATTGATTTTTTATTTCCTAAAAAAAATAAAAAAAAGTTGCCAACTTTATGTACAATTTTTTTCTTTTCCCTATGTTATATGATTGTTACTTTTTATATGTCTCCTTTAATTTCTTTTGTTTTTTATATTTTTCTTACTTCTCTATTTATTTTTTTAGAGTTTCGTGAAAGTTATCATATTTTATTTCGTTTGATTATTAGTTTGTATTTGATTCGCTTTGTTTTTGAAGTATTGTTTAAAGTGGTTCTTTATCTTTTGCAAATTTCTTTCCCTTCTCCTTCTCTTATGTTATTTTTTACTTCTATATTGTCTTTTATTTTTATTGTTACATTTAATGAAAAAATTAGAGAATCGATTGCCAATCCAAAATTTCTTAGAAAACCAAGGAAATTGGACTGGTTTATTCGTAATAACTTAGGTTTATTATTAATAATTTTTATTCGTTTCACACATTATAATTTTCAACTTGAAAGACTTTCCATTATTAATTTCTTTCTTTTTTTTATTGGATGTAATTTATTCTTTCTTTTATTTCAAGAAAAAGAGAAGAATGATAATTTGTATAAAAATTACCATAAAATTATTGAATATTCAACATTCACAGAAGGTTTGATGACAGAGTACAAAAGCTTTATGCATGAATATAAAAACAAGTTAATCACGATTAAAGGTTTAGCTTCTTCTAGTAATAAAAAACTTAATCAGTATATTGATTCTTTGTTAGAAGAGAAAAATGTATATGTTAATCATTATCGATGGCTTTCTGAACTTAAAAATATTCCTATTTCAGGGGTTAAAGGTCTTATTAATTTTAAATTGTTACAAATGAAAGAACTTGGTATTGAAGTGGAGGTTTATATTTCAGAAGATATTTCAAAATTAAATGAAAATTTTCTGACTATTTCTGAAAAAAATGATTTGAATACCCTTTTAGGAATTATTTTAGATAATGCTATCGAAGCAAGTTTGGAAAGTAAGGATAAAATGGTAAGTTTGCATCTTTATAAGGATAAAGATAGGATTATTATTTTACTTGCCAACACTTTTAAACACATCCAAATTGATCGATTGGAAGAAAAAGGCTTTAGTACGAAAGGAAAAAATCGTGGACTAGGGCTTTATATGTATCATAATATTATTAAGCAAAATGAAGCTTTTTCAAAAGAAACATGTGTTTATGATAATTTTTTTATTCAGAAAATTTTTATAAAAAAATGCAAATAGCAAATTATCCCCTCATATTGACACTATATCTTTCTAGTTATCTTTTTCTCTATTTTTTATGCTATTATAAGTATGTTGTAAGGTAGTTTAGGAGTTTGAAAGTGAGGTGCTAGAGTTATGCGTAGTCGCGTTAAGTGGTTTAAAGATGAAAAAGGTTATGGTTTCATTAAGTATACTGATAACGAAGACGTTTTCGTTCATTATTCTTCTATTGTACAAGATGGGTATAAAACTTTAAAGAAGGATGAAGAAGTTGAATTTGATTTGATAAAAACTGCAAAGGGTTATCAAGCAGTTAATACAAGAAAAATAGAACAATGATTTTATATGGGTTGTTCTATTTTTTATTTTTTTATGATCTATTTTAAATAGTAAAAAAAGCACATTTCTGTACTCTTCTTCTATTTCTTTTTTATACTTTCTTGCCATGTCCAGTTTTCCACTTCTTCTATATCTTTTCCATATTCTTTTATGTATTCTTTGTGTTTAACTAGCATATTTTTACAGTATTCTGCACAATAAATGCTTTTACTTTCAAATTGTGGTAGATATTTTAAGGCCAGTAGGACAAGGTTAAAACGATCGACTTTGTTTAAGACACGCATGTCAAATGGGGTTGTGATACTTCCTTCTTCGTTGTATCCACGAACATGTAAATTTTTATTGGTTCTTCTGTAGGTCAATTCGTGAATTAGGTTCGGATACCCATGGAAAGCAAATACAATTGGTTTGTCTTTTGTGAAAATCATATCGTAATCGTTATCTGTTAAGCCATGAGGATGAATGGAATCGGATTGTAGTTTCATTAAGTCTACCACATTTACAAAACGTACCTTTATTTCTGGAATGTATTCTCGTAAAATGCTAACAGCAGCAAGTCCTTCTAGGGTTGGCATATTTCCACAGGTTGCGATGATTATATCTGGTTCTACTCCTCTATCATTGCTTGCAAATCCCCAAATTCCAATTCCTTTTGTACAGTGCATTTCTGCCTCATCCATTGTTAACCACTGTGGCGTCGGATGTTTACTTGCAATTATAACATTTACATAATTTTTTGTTTTCATAACGTGGTCAAAGCATGAAATTAATGTATTGGCATCTGGTGGTAAGTAGGCACGTACGATGCTTGCTTTTTTGGTCATGATATGGTTTAGAAATCCTGGGTCTTGGTGGGTATAGCCATTGTGGTCTTGTTGCCATACGTGGCTTGTTAATAAAATGTTTAATGAGGCAATTTCTTTTCGCCATGCAACATCACTTGCCATTTTTAGCCATTTGGCGTGTTGGCTTACCATAGAATCTACGACTCTTATAAATGCTTCGTAGCTATGAATAAATCCGTGTCTTCCTGTTAGTAAGTACCCTTCTAACCAACCTTCACATGCGTGTTCAGAAAGATAAGAATCCATGACGATGCCCTCTTCTGCTAAGAATTCATCTTGACTGATTATTTTAGCATTCCATTTTCTGTCTGTTACTTCAAAGACGTGATTTAGACGATTGGATAAGGCTTCATCGGGTCCAAAAATACGGAAATTGTGTTTTTCTTTGTTCTTTTCTATTATTTCTTTTATATATGTACCAAGTTCCTTCATATCTTGTGCCATAGCGGAACCTGGAAATTCTACTTTCACTCCAAATTTTTTAAAGTCAGGTAAGGAAAGAGGAATGAGTAAGGAACCACCATTTGCATTTGGATTTGCTCCCATTCTTTCGTAACTCACTGGTGCTAGTGCTTTTAATTCTTTTTTTAGGCTTCCTTCTTTTGTGAATAATTCTTCTGGGTGATAACTTTTTAACCATTCTTCTAATCGTTCTAAGCTTTCTGGATGATTCTTTGTTACTTCGATTGGTATTTGATGGGCTCTAAAACTATCTTCTATTTTTTTCCCGTCAATTTCTTTTGGACCTGTCCATCCTTTTGGTGTACGCAAAATAATCATTGGCCAAATAGGACGAGTAGCATCATTTTTTTTTCGGGCAGACCTTTGAATTTCTTTTATTGTTTCAATACAAATGTCCATGACAGATGCCATATCTTCATGCATTTTTAAAGAATCTGAGCCACTTACATAGTAGGGTTTCCATCCACAACCACGTAAGAAGGCATCTAATTCAATATCACTGATGCGTGATAGTATGGTAGGATTGGCTATTTTGTATCCATTTAAATGAAGTATAGGTAAGACCGCTCCATCTGTTATGGGATTTAGAAATTTATTGGAATGCCAGCTTGTGGCAAGTGGACCTGTTTCTGCTTCTCCATCCCCAATTACACAAGCAGCTATTAGACTTGGATTATCAAAAACAGCTCCAAAAGCATGGGCAAGACTGTAACCTAGTTCTCCTCCTTCATTTATTGATCCTGGTGTTTCAGGTGTTGCATGTGAACCAATGCCTCCAGGAAAACTAAATCGTTTACATAATTTGGTAAGTCCTTCTAAATCTTCAGTAATATTAGGATAAAATTCGCTATAAGAACCTTCTCAATATGTATTAGAAACTAGTGCTTGTCCTCCATGTCCTGGTCCACAAATATAAATCATGTTTAAGTTGTATTTTTTTATCACACGGTTTAAGTGAACATAAGTAAAGTTTTGACCTGGTACTGTTCCCCAGTGTCCCACTAATTTTGATTTTATATCGTCAAAGGTTAGTTTTCTTTGTAATAGTGGATTGTCTTTTAAATATAGCTGTGCCACACTTAAATAATTTGCCGCCCGAAAATAGGCATCCATTTTTTTTGCTAAAGCGTCTGTTAATGTTTTTCCTTGCATTTTATCAACCCTATTCTTTATTCATGATACCATAATTCTTACCAAATGAAAAGAAGAGGATTTCCTTCTCTTCTGTAAATGTATTTTGTTTTTTACAATATTTTTTATACTTCTATTTTTTTCTTAATCCATGCCATTTTATTTCCAATTTCTTAAACTATTTTTATTTGAATTGCGTCGATTGTTTTTTCTTTTTTGGCAATCTCTTCTAGGTTTGTTAGCCAATTCGTCCACTCTTCGTTTATAAAATGTATGCGATACATTACTCTTACAGATGTTGATTCAATTTTAAATCCATGTATATTTTCAAAAATTTCTTCTTGTTCTTCTTTTATTAAGAACCATTTTTCTCTTATTAATACCGCATATTTTATATCAAAATCTGCCTTTATCTTAATGGCACCAATTTCATTCCCTATTATTCCTGCAAAATTATCCTTTTCTTTTACTAAAGGTAACCATTTTTTATTTTTATTGTCATACACTTGGTATTCTAGTTTTTTTTCTTCTTTGTAATGAGGTAAGTTTTTATTTAAGAATTTTGTAGGATTTATTCTTTTATTTTTTTTATTTCTTATTTCAAAATGCAAATGCGTATGTTGTGTTTTTCCTGTAGCGCCCATACTTCCTATTTTATCTCCTTGCTCTACTTTTTCGTTTTTAGTTACGTATACTTCTTTTAAGTGTGCATAAAAGGTTGTATA
Source organism: uncultured Bacilli bacterium (assembly GCA_948760655.1). Next base: position 17,735 of record CAQBKK010000020.1, read on the forward strand.
GTCATTCTTGTGTTTTATTTCTATGAAATTTCCATAGTTTGTATCCTGTCCAACTTTTGTTACTTTACCAGCACTGTGGGCAAGTATATTTGTTACTTTATTTGGATATTTTAACACATCTATCCCTTTGTGACTGAAAAAATTGTATTTCTGTATAATTTCATTTCTTGCATTTTCTAGTACTCTACTCAATTTTGTTCCCTCCCTCATACTATAAATTATGAAAAAAAAATCTTTTTGTATGGAGTTAAGGCGGATTTTTCTTCTAAATATGCAAAAAATAGAGATTTCGCTTTTTTCGATATATTGATACTATTTGAAATATTAAGATAGTGCTTAATTTAAAGAAGAAAATTTTATTGGATAAAGGGGGTAGCAGACAGACATAAAAAAATCATCTATTCAGATGACTTTTTAATATACATAAATGGTCGGGAAGACAGGATTTGAACCTGCAACCCCTTGGTCCCAAACCAAGTGCTCTACCAAGTTGAGCCACTTCCCGTTACATACTGTATTATAGCATACATTTGTAAAAATGTTACAAAAATTTAAGTGGTGCACCCAAAGGGAGTCGAACCCCTAACCTCTAGATCCGTAGTCTAGCGCTCTATCCAATTGAGCTATGGGTGCAAAATTTAAAAATGCAATATCATTATAGTATAGACATTTAAAAAAATCAAGAGATTTCATGGGAATTCTCTTGATTCACTCCAATATATTACTTTATTTAATTATTTTCATCTTCATTTAGATATTTTTTTATAGCTTTATTTGCTTCATTCTCTAAATGGATTTGTTCTATTTGTTCCACTGGTAACTCATCAATATGTATTGTTCCATTTAAACATTTTATTTCTATTTTGATATTTTTTGGTATAGAAGATACAACTTCTAAAATGTCTCCTTCTTCTAAAATGATAGTAGTTAAAGTTTCTGTCTCTTTTATTTGTTTCAATTTAATCTTCCCTTTCTATATTATCAAACAAACTATCGTCAAAAAAATTTTTTAATGGAATATCTAATCCTTGACATACTCGAATAATTGTTAGTAACTTAGGATTTTTAGATTTTCCATCTATTAGACTCTGGGCTGTACTTTGAGTTACACAGCATAATGAAGCAAGCATATTTACAGAAATATTTTTTTCTTGACATATTTTTAATATTTTTTGAGATACTGCGCTAGATAATTTCATTTTGACCACCTTACGTTTCAAGTATACCAATTAAAGTGCTAAATCTATTAACGACGCATCGTTAAAATGGCTTCCATTTAATGGTTTTTCTATCCTTTTGTTTACTCATAGTATAAACTTATCGAAAAAATTAATTTGTCAAAAGAGGTCGATAAAACCTTAAATTCCTTCCTATTTTTTATATTAGAAAGACAAAAAAAGATGCAACATTTATCATTTACATCTTTTTTACAATCAGGTTCTATTTTTTAACTATTTTTGAAAAATAAAAAACTCAGATAATTCTGAGTATGTATTCACGAAATGGTGACCCGCGAGAGATTCGAACTCTCGACCCTTTGATTAAAAGTCAAATGCTCTACCGACTGAGCTAGCGGATCATAAAAATTAAAATGGCTGCCTCGGCAAGGTTCGAACTTGCGGAATGTCAGAGTCAAAGTCTGATGCCTTACCACTTGGCTACGAGGCACTAAATGAATGGTGGAGGGACATGGATTTGAACCATGGAACCCGAAGGAACAGATTTACAGTCTGCCGCGTTTGACCACTTCGCTATCCCTCCAAAATGAATGGTGCCGACAGAGGGAATCGAACCCCCAACCTACTGATT
>CAQBKK010000021.1 GCA_948760655.1 uncultured Bacilli bacterium
TAATGAATGATATTTATTAACTAAAACAGTATAGTCACTTTGATTGGTAATTTCCTCTATTTGGGTATAAAAGTCATGATCTAAACCAATATTCACTTTTAAAACAGCTTCATCTAACGAACAATGGTGTAAATTTTGATAAGTTTCATATCTTGGTATTTTATCTACTTCAAAATTTTTAATTTGGTAAAAGGGATGCAAATCTACTTTATCTATAGTAAGCAATTTTAAAAGATTCGATTCACTCAAAAAAGCATAAATATGATTTATATCATCTGCTGAATATTGTAACTGTAAAAGCGTATTCACATGATTTATAAAATCTTTTTCTTCTTGAAAATGAATACGTGTATAATCATTTTCGTATTCTTTTAAAAACAAATGACTCTCCAAAGCAACTTCTAAAGTTTTAGAATAATTATCATCGTCTATTTCCATAACATCTCTCACCTTATAATTATCTATATGATAAGTAAAAGAAAAAAATGAAAAAGTACTTATTCCTATAAAAAGAACAAAGTAAAAAAATACAATATATATTTTGGAATATGTTTTCATACAACCACCTAAAAATCATTCCTTATTATTTAGTATAATAAATCTTTAAAAAAATATTTAATAAGAAGAAAAAAGTCATATTTTGTCTATCTCTACATACGTTTAACTAGAGGTGAAATAAGTGAAAAAAATAATTCTTTGTATCTTTCTTTTTATAATAGGAATAGGAGTAGCAAAAGCAGAGGATTTAACCCCAAATGTAGAAAGTGCAATTCTTTTAGAGGTATCAACAGGAAAGGTAATTTATGAAAAAAATGCCAATGTGCGTCTTGCTCCAGCATCTATGACAAAAATAATGAGTATGCTTTTAATTATGGAAGCAATAGATAATGGAAACTTAAGTTTTGAAGATGACGTAGTAATAAGTGATAACGCATCAAGTATGGGTGGTAGTCAAATATTTTTACAAACAGGAGAAAAATACAAAGTAAAAGAACTAGTAAAAGGAATCGCAATCGCTAGTGGAAATGATGCAGTGGTAGCCATGGCTGAAAAAGTAAGTGGGAGTGTCTCTGCCTTTGTAGATCATATGAATAATAAAGCAAAGGCATTAGGACTAACGAATACCCATTTTGATAATCCGCATGGATTAGAAAGTGAAAACCATTACACAACAGCTAGAGACATGTCTGTGATGGCTCAAGAACTTTTGAAGCATGAGAAAATTTTAGAATTTACAAGCATCTATGAAGATTACTTAAAAAAACCAGATGGTTCTAGTGTATGGCTTGTAAATACCAATCGTTTAGTCAGATTTTATGAAGGTGTCGATGGATTAAAAACAGGATTTACAGAGCAAGCTGGATATTGCATTACAACAACTGCAAAACGAGGGGACATGCGTCTTTTATCTGTAGTGATGAAAGCCGAAACAAGTGATTTAAGAAGTAAAGATACAGTCTCTATGTTAAATTATGGTTTTAATACCTATAAACTAAACGTTTTACTAAAAAAAGAAGATGAATTAGGAAGTATTAAAATTGAAAAAGGAAAAAAAGAAAATAGTAAAGTGTACTTAAAAGAAGATGTAACTATTCTTTCAAAAGTAAGTGATACTACTACAAATTTTAGTTACAACTTACTAACCAATGAGTTAGAAGCTCCCATAAAGAAAAATGAACGAGTGGGTTACTTAGAAGTACTAGATGAAGAAGGAAATATTGTAAAAGAAGTAGACGTTGTTGTAAACGAAGATATTGAAAAAGCAAGTATATTAGATCTTTTTGGTCGAACGATAAAATTATTTACTGGAGGTAGCTTTTAATCTGTCTAAAAATGTAAAAATTGCTTGTAAATGATTGTAAAATAGGTATTTCATACTATATAATGAGGTAGTATAAATAGTAAGGTGAAAAGTCATGGAAGGTGCAAAAAAGCAAAAGAAAAAAAAGAAAGCATTTTTTAGAAATTTAATTCTTATATTATTATTCATAAGTCTTCTATCTTTAGGAATTATCTTTTTCTTAAATATGGTTCCCTTAATTTATTTTCTAGGTATTCTTCTTTTTGTTTTAATTTTTGATGTATTTATGTCCTATTTAATTCTTGGACATGGTTGGAAAAAAAGATTTTTAGGTACAATTTTATCAATTATAATGATTATAGCAATGTGTTGTGTAGATAGCTATGCTTTTAGAACAATCGACTTTTTAGGAAAAATAAATAGTTCTGGAAATTACAATACAGAAAATTATAGCGTAATTGTATTAAAAGATAACAAATATGACAAACTAAAAAATTTACAAAATAAAATAGTAGGGATTGCCAAACTAGGAGAAGACAAAGGACTAGAGGATGCTAAGAAACATTTAGATAAAAAAATAGAGGTAGAATACCAAGAAAAAGAAGATCTTGCCACACTATTTTTAGAATTACAAGAAGAAAAAGTTGATGCTATTTTAATAGAAGATGCAGAAAAGAAAATGATAGAAGAAGAACATCCAGAATTTTTAAATTTAGAAAAAATAGTATATACCTTCTCAGTAGATATTGAAATAAAAGATGAACTTGTTAAAAATGTAGATATTCTAGATAAACCATTTAACATTTATATATCGGGAATAGATTCTTACGGGAAAATAACCAGTGTCTCAAGAAGCGATGTCAATATGGTAGTATCAATAAACCCAACAACCAATAAAATATTATTAACAAGTATACCAAGAGATTATTACGTAAAATTAAATGGAATAAATACGGAATATAAAGATAAATTAACTCATGCTGGAATGCATGGAATAGATACATCTATAAAAACAATAGAGGATTTATTAGATATTGATATTAATTACTATGTTAAAGTAAACTTTACCTCATTAGTAGATTTAGTAGAAAAACTAGATGGAATTGATGTAGAATTAGATACCCCATTTAGAGCCTATTACGAAGAAAATGGAAAAATGGTAAACTATGCCTTTAAAAAAGGAACCAATCATTTAAATGGAAAACAAGCCTTAGCATTTGCAAGAGAAAGAAAAAGCCTACCCTTAGGAGATATAGCAAGAGTAGCTCATCAACAAATGATTATAAAAGGAATTATAGATAAAGTGTTATCTAAAAATATAATAACAAAATATAGTGATATTTTAGCTTCTTTAGAAGGAAAATTTATTACTAACTTTGGAACCCAAAATATAAGCAAACTTGTAAAAACTCAAATAAAAGACAACCCAAATTGGGAAATCCAAAACTATACTCTAAGAGGAGTAGATGCTCACGAATACACATACTCTTATAAAAGAAGTAAATCTTATGTAATGGAACCCAAAGAAGAATCAATTATAGAAGCAAAAGATTTAATAAACCGTGTTTTTGAAATCCCAAACGAGTAAGGGATTTTTTTGCTTAAAAAGAAAATGTGCTATACTTAGAAAAAGGAGTAATAGAAATACATGAATAAGTTTATTAGACTACAAAAGGAAAAAGGGAAACTAGAAAGAGAAAGAGAGAAATTAGAAAGACAAAAAGAGGAACTTGCAATTCAGGAAGAAAGCTTAAATCAAGAAATAGGTGTTAAAAAAAGTGAAATGTCAAGTTGCTACCAAGAATTTTTTGATAAAAAACAAAATAAGGAATTTGTGTTATATGAACGATTTCCAAGTAGAGAAATGTTAAAAGCTTATTATAAACATACATTTCCTCTAGTAGCACAAGGAAAATTTAATAGTAAAGAATTAGTAGAAGCGATAAAACAACTTTATAGTTTAGAAAGACAAAAAGAATATGCTATCTTAACACTAGGACTTGTAGAAAAAGACTCTACAAAAGATTATGGTTTTACATCTGAAAGCTTAATACCACATCTTTATTTTTTAGTAGGAAATGAAAAAACACTTGCTCCATTTAAAGAATACGATGGGCAATTTCTCAATGATGGTTTTTTAAAACCAACATTAGAAGATAGATATAAAAAAGATTTTATGGTTATTGAAGCAGAAAGATACCTTAGAAATAGAGAAGAGGTTCTTCCTATGGAATGCCTAATGAATTCATTTTTTGTAGGAAGAAAGAACCAAATAAATTATAGAAACTATTTAAAATATTCTCGTAATTATATAGATACAGTAGAAAGTTGCACTTTTAGTAAATTTGTACAGATATTTAGAAATCCTTTAACAAATAATGAAACTTTTGATGAGAAGTATAAAAATTGTTATAAAAAAGACTATTATAATGGGATTCAAAAGGTACTAAAATATAATTTAACCACTCCCGATGCCTTTATCGCAAAAGTATTAATTAGTATTTGTATTTACAAAAGAAATAATGGAATTACTGAATTAACGAGTGATGATTATAATCATATTTTTGAAGTATTGTATGGGGAAAAAGTAGATATTATTGGTTTATCTGAGAGTGAAATCACACGAAACCTAACTTATGTTCCCAATTCAAAATATGGAATTTAAAATTGTTTTAAAAATATTGTCATAAAATGTAGAATTTGGTATACTCTTTATGGAAAGAGGAGTTTATATGGGAAAAAGAGAAGAATTTGAACGTATAATTAAGAAAAAAGGATTGGGATTATTAATTGCAGGATTATTTATCATTCTATCTGCATTAGTAACCGACGCAGTCTACTATTTTTCACACAAAGATTACACCAAAGATGCTAAACCAATGATTGAGGCTAAAACAGGAGAATTTGCTTATATTGAAGTAGGTTTAATGAGTCCTTATTTTGCTAAAAATGACTATACAGGTACAGAACACTTTACTTACTTTGTATGGGACGAAGAATATGCGTATATTGCAGATATTAAAGAGAAAGATAAAGAGAGTCTAAAAGAAATTTATGACTATGTTGTAAATTTTGATGAAGATAAAGCAGAACCAGCAACAGTAAGAATTTATGGAAAAGTAAAAACCATTCCATCAGACCTAAAAAAGATTGCAGTAGATGGCTACAATGAATTTTTAGGAGAAAAAACATTAACACTTACCAACTTTAAAGATTATCTAGGAACAACTTACTTAGATACGTATGAAACACCAATAAGTGAAGTTATCAACACACTTTCTATAAGCGTAATATTTATAGCAATAGGTGGATTTTTAGTACTAGCTTATTTCTGTGTAAAAAATAGAACCAAAAGAAACATCAAAAAAGTAGAAGAAAAATGGGATAAAATCTTACAAGAAATAGATGCAGAAGATAGCATTTATTATAAAAAAGCCAATTTATACATAACAAAAAATTACTTATTGAGTTATCAAAGTGGCTTAGAAATATATGACTACAAAGATATAGTATGGATTTATCCACATGAATATCGTTACAATGGTTCATTAAGTCAAAAGAGTATGATGATTGTTCTAAATAATTCAAAAGCTAAAAAACTAGCAACTGTTAGTGCTAGCAAGAAAAACTTAAATATGTTTGATGAAATGTATGAATCATTATTAAATAGAATGCCAGATGTACTAAGTGGTTATACCAAAGAAAATAAAGAAAAAGCTAAAGAATTATATAAAAAATAAAAAGTTCAAATTATCTGAACTTTTTTCTATCTGAAAATGTAAAAGGAAGTGGTAAAAAAATGGATACCTATACAAATCATTATGAAAAAAATCATACCAACTTACGCATAGAATTAAAAATAAAAGAACAAACGGTAAAAGAACATACCAAAATGACAGAAAGAATAAACTATAGTTTTTCTAAATTGAATAGTTATGATGACATAGTAACAATTGTAAAATGGTTAAGAACATGTCTGCGTGGAATCGATGAAAAAAAGTTAGAAATAATTACTTGTGGAAACAAGAAATATTGTAAAGTAATCTATAGAAAAGGAGAACTTGTAGAATATATGGCTAACTTTAATATAAATGGAGAATTTATAAATATTTGCTTTAAATTGGACAGAATAGATATTTCTAGTCCCTTAAAAGATTCGAGCAAACAAGAAGTATATAAACAAGTGATAGAAAAGGGAATGGATGAAATATTGAATTTAAAAAGAATCTATCCAATAACTTTAACTGAAGAGGAAGAATTTTTAGGAACATACTTTAAAGTATTTTATGGAAAAAATCTCAATTTTCATAAAGAAGACATATATGCAGAAATAAATCTTTTATATTCTATATTAGCATTATTTCAAATTCCATTTAATAAAGAGAGATTTCTACCAAATTCTTTACTATTACAAAATACAATTGATTCTTTAATACCTCTTGAAGAATTAGAAGGAAAAGAAAGTACAGAAAAAGAAGATAAAATAAAAATAATTTTACAAAAAGTGAAAGAATATTTTGGTGATTTATTAAACGAGACAGAAAATCGTGCTTTAAAATTAGAAGAGCTAGCAAAAAAACTATATGTTGTAAATAATTATTTTACTATTTCAGAAAATCAGACATCGCTTCCTACCTTAGAAATAGTGGAACAAAGATTACAATATCTGAAACAAAAATAAGCAAGAAAGCTTGTTTTTTTTTGCATTTTTAAAGTTTTATCCAAGGAAGTTTTGACATCATTTGTCGAATCGGTTTAAATTACATTCATTTTACACTATATTAAACTTGCAAGGGTGATAAAAATGTTTCATGTAGATTTGGAATACAATAAAGGAATTTTATTTGCAAGACTAAGAGGAAACTTAACCAAAAAAGGTTCTTATAAGTTAAATGATTATTTAATTCCAGTAATTCTAAAACATAAAATTAAATATTTAGTGTATAACCTATATGAAGTAACAGGAATAGATAAAAGTGGGTACGAAGCACTAATCAATACAAAATGTGCCATCAGAACCAATAAAGGAAAAATAGTTTTATGTGAAGTACCAGATGAATTTGCGAGTGAAATAAAAAAACTTCGAATTAAAAAAACAGCGAGTGAGTTGTCCGCTTTAGATTTAATTGAAGTCTAAGGAGAGAGATTATGACAAGTCTAGACATCGTTGAAGCAAATAGTGGTTTAATTTATAGAATTATGAACGAACACTTTTATGGTGTAGAAAGAGAAGATTTATTTCAAGCAGGAGCTTTAGGAATATTAAAAGCATATAAAAACTATCAAAAAAATGGAACAACCAAATTTTCTAGTTATGCTTATATGTCCATATTTGGAGAAATGTATGATCTTGCTATGCAAAGACAAATAAAAATTAGTAAAGATTATCTTCGCCTTTATAAGGCGATTGAAACGGCTAGATATACACTTGCCCAAAAATGGCATCGTATTCCTACAAATGAAGAATTAGCCTTATTTTTAGAAAAAGATGTAACAGATATAGAAACTGCAATAATGGCATCAACAATCATGATAAGTAGTTTAGATAAAGGAAGTAGTGAAGATAGAAGTATTTATGAAACAATTCCTAAAGAAGAAAATATGTCTTTAGACGATCGCATTGCCATTAAAGAAGGACTAGAAACATTAAGCGAAGAAGAAAGACAAATTATTGTTTATCATTACTTAGAAGATATGACACAAAGTGAAATAGCACGTAAACTAAATAAAACCCAAGTGATGGTTTCAAGACAAGAAAAAAAAGGATTAGATAAAATGAGAGCATTCTATCAAGAAAGGAAATAAAAAACATTTTTTTAATAAATAGGTAAAAAAGAATTAAATAACCAATTTTATGATTTGGAACATTAATTCTTTTTTTTTGGACTCAAATTTTCTAAATGGCAATTTCAATAAGTTCTTTGTAATAGCGTAAAAAACAATTGAATACAAGAAACTGTATAAAATGCCCCATTTTTTTCATACTAAAAATGGAGGTATATTCTTATGGACAAAGACGAATATAAAAAAATAGTAGATAATCTAACACCAAAAGAGAAAAAAAGTAAAAATGCTATTGTTGCTTTTCTAATAGGAGGATTAGTAGGTTTATTAGCAGAAATAATAACCACTATTTTAGTTCACTATTTTGCTATTTCTCGTATGGATGCTTATCTTTGGACTTGTATTCTTGTGATATTTATAGCAAGTCTATTTACAGCATTAGGTTTTTTTGATAATTGGGTAACAAAAGCAAAAGCTGGTCTCATTCTTCCAACAACAGGTTTTGCCCATTCTGTAACAAGTGCAGCTCTCGACTATAAAAGAGATGGATTTATCACAGGAATTGGAGCAAACGTATTTAAACTTGCAGGAAGTGTTATTTTATATGGAATATTAAGTGCTTTTTTGTTTGCCATTTTAGGAGGTATTATTTATGCCTAGTTTAAAGTTTAGTAATGTTTATATAAAAGATGCGTTTTCTATAGCAGGACCTTTAGAAAGTGATGGTCAAATTCGTAAATATGATATTATGTTGGAAGATTATTATTATGGAGAAAAAACATTTATTGATGCAGAAATAAGAATGCAAAAAAATGTAATTGATAATCTTTTATATCGAAATAAAATGGCAAAAAAGATGGATTTATTAATTGGGGGCGATTTATCTAATCAAATGACAATTACAAACTATAGTGCTAAAAATTTTAACATTCCTTTTTTAGGCGTCTATAGTGCTTGTGCAACTTTTGCTGAAAGTTTAATTTTAGCTAGTACTTTTATTGAAGCAAAGAGTGCCAATCATACAATTGTCATCACAAGTAGTCATAATTTGAATGCTGAAAGACAATTTCGTTTTCCTATAGAATATGGAGCCCCAAAAGCAAATACAACTACATTTACAGCAACTGGTTCGGTTGGGGCAATCTTAACCAATGAAAAAAGTAAAATAAAAATAGAATCGGCAACAATTGGCACAGCCCTAGATTATGGAATAAAAGATGCTACGCATATGGGGGCAGTTATGACACCAGCCGCTATAGAAGTTTTAATGACACATTTAAAAGATTTTAAAAGAACCACAGAGGATTATGATGTCATTCTAACAGGGGATTTAGGACAGATTGGGAGCGATATATTTAAAGAATGTCTAAAAACAAATTTTGGCATAAATATAAAAAATCATATGGATGCTGGTTGTGAAATATTTGCAAAAAGTCAAGAAGTATATTCTGGTTCAAGTGGCCCTGTAACCTTACCACTTGTCTTATTTAATAAAATTTTAAAAAATAATAAATACAAAAAAATTTTGATCATTGCAACAGGGTCTCTACATTCAAAAGATACAACAAATCAGAAAAAAACAATTCCTTGTATTGCACATGCTGTTAGTTTGGAGGTTTTATCATGAATTATTTAGGTGCTTTCCTTTTTTCAGGAATTGCTTGTCTACTTGCACAAATGATACTTGATAATACCAAATTAACACCAGGTCATGTAACAAGTTTATTTACCGTCTTAGGAGCTTTCTTTGGTTTTTTAGGACTTTATGATAAATTTATTGCATTTGCAGGCAGTGGTGCGACTACAATTATTTCTAATTTTGGCTATGTTCTTTATAAGGGAGCATATTTAGGCTTGAAAGAACAAGGAATATTGGGGTTATTTTCAGGACTTTTAACGAAGGGATCCTGTGCGATTACAGCAGCTATTGTATTTTCCTTTCTTTTGGTTATGGTATTTAAACCTAAAGATTAATACTATTTTTATTTACAACTTCCTAAGTTTAGGAGGTTTTATTTTATGTACTAGAAATTTTAAAATTCCATTGGGTTAGTTGGCTTTAATTCACCATCACAATTGGTGCATGGAAACGTTGGAAGATTTTTATTTCCAGCAATTTCATATATATTTTGAAAATGTTTTACTATTTGACTAGGAATTTTACTATTTATACCACATTTAGTGCATGCATAATTCATATATTTTTTATTATCTAATCCATTTGTATTATCTTCACATAATTTATAAAAATCAACTTCTAACACTCTTGAAATTCGCCATATTGCCCCTAAAGAAAAAGTTTGATGATAAGCAGATTCTATTCCTCGAATAAAAGACAAAGAATAATTGATTTCTTCTGCCAATTTTTCTTGTGTCCAACCCTTTAATTTACGATACTTTTTTACATTTTTACTTATGATTTCATAAATATAATTTTCATCATCTTTTTTAAATTCCATTAATATCACCTAATTTTCTATAAGCAAATCATTTTTAGTATGTATTACCATTATCTAACAAATATAATGTATTTTTAATCTTGTATTCATGTATTATTATGAACAAAGTAACAAAAATAATGTCACTTTTTGAAAAATTATGTTACAATGAAGAAGAATAGTAGTACATGTTTAACAACTATTTAAATTTATACAAAAAGAGAGGTAAGAAAATATGGGATTTATTAAGGCTTTTGCAGGTTCTATAGGAGGAACATTTGCAGACGAGTGGAAAGATTTTTATAAACCGAAAGAAAATATAAGTGGAACAACAGCTATTTCAATTGCTGTGCCACAAGGAGAAAACAATGGAAGAGGAGAAAATACAAAGGGGTCAGAAAATATTATAACGAATGGCAGTAAAATTATTGTTCCAGAGGGAATGGCACTTATTACAATGCAAGATGGAGCTATTACAGGATTTGTTGCTGAACCTGGAGGATTTATTTTTTCGTCAGCAGAACAAAATTCACAATCATTTTTTTCAGGTGGAGGAATTCTTTCTTCTACCATTACAACAAGTTGGGAACGGTTTAAATTTGGTGGACAACCTGGAGTAGAACAAACAGCTTTCTATATCAATTTAAAAGAAATACCCAATAACAAATTTGGTACGCAATCAGAAATTTATTGGGATGATGCTTACTTAAATGCTCAAGTTGGTGCTATTACAAGAGGTACGTATTCTTTAAAGATAACCGATCCATTATTATTTGTGAAAAATTTTGTTCCAGTAGAATACTTGCGACCTGGAGCGAATAATTTTGATTTTGCAGATATGAATAACGATGCTTCTAGCCAATTATTTAATGAAGTAGTAAGTAGTTTATCGAGTGCATTTTCTAATTATACAAATGATCCAACAAAGGGAAATCGAATTTCAAAAATTCAAGGAGATCAGATTGGCTTTGCTCAAAGTTTATCAAAAGCAGTAGAAGATGGGTACCAGTGGAAAACCAATCGTGGGTTAGAAATAGTGAGTGTGGCAATCCAAGCCATTGAATACGATAGTGATACAAAAGCTCTTCTAAGTGATGTGAAAAAAGCAGATGCATTATCTGGAGCTAGAGGAAATGCATTTATGCAACAATCTGTTGCTCGTGGTATTCAAGCTGCTGGAGAAAATGGTGGAGGATCTACTATGGCATTTATGGGAATGGGTATGAATGCTGCTAGTAGCATGATGGGAGGAGTATCACAAACTCCTGAGAATAATGTCAATCCTTTTATCAATGTTTCACAAAGTCAAGAAAATGTATCCAACCCACAATCAAGTAATGTAGAAACCAAAGAAGATCCTTATGCCAAATTAACAGAAATGAAAAAACTATTAGATGCTGGTGTGATTACTACAGAAGATTTTGAAAAAGCCAAAAAACAACTTTTAGGGATTTAATGATGCAAACGGATGAATTACAAGTAGTCAAAACAGATACTAGTAGTGTGAATGGTCAAAACAAATGCCCAAAGTGTGGTGCAACAGAAATAACGTTAAATCCTGAGACAGGAAAATTAAGATGTGATTTTTGTCGTCATGAATTTGAACCTGTAAAAGTAGAAATATTACAAGAAGATTTAACTACGTTAGAGGGGCAAGTAATTGGTAGTGGTGCCCAAGATATTATTCCAGATACAAATGAAATGGTGACATTTAAATGTACAAGTTGTGGGGCAGAAGTTGTTATTGATACAGCAAGCAGTATGCAAGCAAGATGCCATTGGTGTAGAAATGTATTATCTATAAACGAGCAGATTCCCAATGGTGCTATTCCTGATTTTGTTCTTCCTTTTCAAGTGACGAAAGAAGAAGCACAAAAACAAATTGCAGCTTTTGTTGGAAAACGTAAATTTTTTGCTCATCCAAAATTTAAAAATGAATTTTGTTTAGAGAATATTATGGGTGTGTATTTTCCCTATATGGTTGTAAATATGAATACCCATGCACAATTTATTGGTGAAGGAGAACATTTGGTAAAAACATATACAAGAGGTTCAGGAGATAAAAAGAAGACTTATTATGATGCAGATGTGTATGCAATTGAGCGAGAATTTGATTTAAGTATATATAATTTAACTATAGAATCAAATAGTGAGCGATTAAACCAAATGGCGCAAGATAAAACCAATAATATTATAAATGCCATAATGCCTTTTGATATTGAAAATGCTATTTCCTTTGATGCAAATTATTTAAAAGGATATTCATCTGAAAGACGAGATAGTGATATACAAAAATTATTACCACTTGCTATGAAACAAGCTCAAGATGTTGCAAGATTTTCTTCGCATGCAACGCTTGAAGAGTACGATCGAGGTGTTAAATTTTCAAAAGAAAATGTGAATGTGAAAGGAACACAGTGGAATGCAGCTTATCTTCCTGTTTGGTTATATAGTTACCAAGAAGTAACAAAAACAAAAAAAGTTTTGCACTATGTAGCAGTGAATGCGCGAACAAAAGAAACAATGGGAAGTGTTCCTATTTATTATAAAAAGTTAATATGTCTTTCCATTTTAGTAGAAATACTAGGAATTGTTCTGGTATCTTTAGTAGATTTTTCTTTTCGTTGGGCTTTCCTTTTTTCTGGGTTTGTTTATTTTTATTTCTTTTATTTAAAATATAGAAATTTAAATGCAAGACATTTACATGAAAAAGAAACAAAAACAAACCTTTATAATTTACAGAAAAAAGATCAATATATAGAAAGAAAAACAGGTTTGACTACTAGAAGAATAGTAGGAGAAAATACGAATCAAGTTACTTCTACAACTCCAGTTAATCAGTTGCTTGAATCTGTCAAACTAGAAAAAGGAACTCTAAATTTTTCTTTAAATAAAAGTGTAGAAAATATGGAAAGAATAATAAAAGAAAATATAAAAAAAGAAAGTGAGAAATAATATATGATATGTAGTAATTGTGGGGTTACTAATAGCCCTGAATCTAAATTTTGTGTGGGATGCGGGCATCCATTAGGAGTTCAAAATGTAGGTACAAATCCCCAAATGAATGTACAAAATAGTGGAATAGGTGTTTCTTCTATGGAACAACAACCCACTTTACAAGAACCAATTTCTAATGGAATGATGGGAAATGTTGGTATAAATACTAATGTAGGAAGTGGGAACCAAACAGGAAGTATAACTTTACAAACTTATTTTTTCATTCTAATTTCAATTTTTTTAAAACCATATACAGCATTAAAAAAAGAAGGAGAGAAATTTAATACTTTTAAAAATTCTTTCATCTTATCTCTTTTTATTAGTATATTTGGAGTAACAATCAATTTATTACAAACAATTTGGAATGTGATAAGGGTAAGAACGTATGATTATACTGCACATAAATATATAACAAAATTTGTTTTTGAAAATATAAAAGATATTAAATTTGTAAAAGTAATAGGACAAAATTTTTTGATTTATTTAGGAATAATATTTGCTATTGCTTGTGTATTTTATATAGCAAGTTTAATCGTAAAAAAACAACTGAATTTTTCTAAAATCTTAGGAATTTCTGCTGTATCTATTGTACCGTTACTTTTAAGTTTTCTATTACTTTCTCCACTACTTGGAATGATTTCCTCTTATCTTTCAACGGGCATTTCTTTAGTGGGAGGTATTTATACTCTTTTGTTAACCTATGAGGGAATGAACGAAGAATTACAACTAGAAGGCAATCAAAAGTATTATTTTAATCTAATTTGTTTGTCTATTTTAGGAATAGCTGCCTATTATTTATATATGAAATTTTTTATGGATATTGGTGGAACTTTAAGTGATTTACTTGATTTATTTAAATAGGTGAAAGCAACACCTATTTTTTAAAAGAGGAGATTTTAAATGAAATGTAAAAATTGTAAGAGTAAAATAGATATTACACATACTTTTTGTCCGAATTGTGGAAAGAAGATAGTAAAAAATAATAGAAAAATTTGGATAATTCCTCTTGGGATTTTTGTCATTCTTTTTGGTTTATTTTTATTAATTCCTAAAAAAGAAGAAGTAAAAGAAAAAAATGAGGTATTGCAAAATAATCAAACAATTACTTATGCTAATAATGGCATTCCAAAGTTTATAAGTGGTACATTTAGTAACCAGAAAGTAGAAAGTAGTCAAGATGCATTACATTCGCTAGAGGATATTAAAGAAGATTTACAACTCCATAATATAGAAGAAGAGTTTGTTTTAGAAAGCGAAGAAAAGGTGGGAGAATTTACTTATTATCGCTTTAATCAAATGTATAAAGGAATTCCCGTTTTTAATCAAAATGTGATTGTTGGTGTCAAAAATTCTAATGTTACTAGTTTTAGTGGCTATTACATTCCAAATGTTAATGTAGATATAAATCCTAAAGTACAAAAAGAAGAAATAGAAGAGTTTATCAAAGAAAATTTAAATCAAGAGATTAATATTTTAAAAAATGAACTTATGGTTTGGGCAAAAGAAGAGAAAAATATTTTAGTCTATGTAATAGAGGTTATTACAAAAGAAGAGGCATTTGAATTTGTTATCGATGCAAATACGAAAGAACTTTTGTCAAAAACAGAAAAAATGGATTATGCCAATACTTATTCTTATACTGGGGAAGGAATGGATGGAGTAACATATACCATTAATTTAGAAGAATTTTATGATTTATCTTATTTAAGAAATCGCTATCGTTTTTTAGATCCTAAAAGAAATATAGCCATTGCAGATTATAGAAGTACAGGAGTATTATTCAGTTTAGCAGTGAGTGCACTGCCAGGCGCTATGCCTATTGAAGCAGACATAAAAGAGGGAGTAATAGATTATAATGAAGAATTTATAAAAAGTGCTATTACTGCGATGTCACATTATGAAAAGATTTATGATTATTATTTAAATGTTTTAGGAAGAGATTCTTATGATAATAAAGGAAGTAAAATTATTATTAATTTAGGTGTTACCAAAAAGAGTTTTTCAACACAAAGTTTAAACAATGCTTTTTGGGCACCGATGACAAATCAAATGTATATTGGAAATTATAATGGAAAATCATTCGCTGCCGCTTTAGATGTTTTGGCTCATGAATTTACACATGGAGTAGTTTCCTATACTTCTAAATTTACAACGACTCCTAAAGATAAAAATTGTGCAAATGAAACAGGAGCTTTGAATGAAGGATATGCTGATATTATTGGTGCTTTAATAGAAGGAAAAAATTGGACGATGGGAGAGGCGGTTATTTTAGCTAGAGATCTAAGTAATCCATTAAGTTTAAATACTCCAAGTGTTAAAGGAGGGGATTTTTATTATCCTGATGGCTATTTAAAAAATGGTGTAACATTAGAAGAATATTTAAGAAACAAGGGATATAAACAAGTTATAGATTATGATAATGGCGGAGTACATCAAAATGCCAATGTTGTTGGCCATGCTGCTTATTTGATGTACGAAAGTGGTGCATTTACAAGTGAAGAAGAAATGGCTAAAGTTTGGTATCATTCTTTGTTTTTATTATCTAGTTACTCAAATTTTGAAGATTGTGCTCTTGCTGTTTTAGAAAGTGCTAAACATTTAGGTTTAAGTGATGCAGCTATTTATAAAATAAAAGATGCTTTTATAAAAACAAATATGCTGGAAGAAAAAGATTTTGCTTTAAAAGGAAAAGTAGTAAATGAGGAAAAAGGAATTAGAAATGCTAAAATAGAAATTTATCCTATCGAAACACAAGAATTATTAAGAACGATTTATACAAAAGAAAATGGAATTTATGAAATCCAATTGCAATCAGGTACTTATCAAATTAAAGTAATAAAAGAAGGTTATGAAGAATACAAAGAAGAAGTTGTAATTAATCGTGATAAAATTTTAGATATTTCTTTATTAAGCAAAGCAAAAGGAAATTCTTCCTCTTCTTGTAAATCAAGCGATTGTGTACATATTACTCTTTATTATTTGGACGAAGGGGCAAATGGCGAATTGGTGGAAAAATTTATGACAGAAAGTGTTGATAGAGGTATAGTTCTAGGTGCCGAATATTTGTTAAAAGCAACTGATGTAGGACTAGGTGTGCAATTAAAAAGTGATGGGAAAACATTTACTTTTGATTTAGGGGGGATTTCTATGGATTTTGCTTGGTATTACCGTGGAACAAAAGAAAAATTTGATTGGAATAAACCAGTTACAAAAGATATAACCATTGAAATGAAACTATTTGATGGAATTTTTGATAATGATTCATTTTTAGGAGCCAATGGTGGAGAAGTGAATCCAGATAGCATTTTAGATGCAGCAGATTATTTTATGAACTGGTTTGAATAAAGAAAGTAGGTTAAAAAATGAGAGAAAAGAAAAATATAGTTTTTATTTTATTGTTAGTTCTTGTTGTTGTAGGGATTGTGTATTTTCTTTTACAAAATAAGAAGAATGAAAATTTGGATGTAGCAACTGCCACTACGAACGCGTTTGAAGCAGACATATATTTATATACTCGAGAGGAGGGAGGAAGAAGTACTCCTATTTATGAAAATTTTCATCCTCAAGTGGTTTTTGAAAATAAAGAAATATATTTAAATACGTTAAAACTTCCAAAAGAGTTCCTGAAACCAGGTGAAAGTGGACATGTGACGATTATTTTACAAAAAGAAACTTCAATGAATATAGAAGATGAATTTATTTTGCAAGAAGGAGGAAGAAAAATTGGAAAAGGAACGATTACTAAGTTATTAGAAAGTACAAAATAATGGAAGGACAAATAGTCCTTTTTTTAAGCTTTCTTTTCTGTTATAATGTTTAAGTAAGAATGAAGGGATGAAATATGGCCAAAAATAAAAAAAATATATTTGATTCAAAAAATGTAAAAATAAATGAAGAAGAACTTTCTATAACAAAAATTGGAGAAATTACCACATCAGAACAAAATCCAATATTTACCATTTTACTTTTTGTTATATTACTAGGATTTATATTTGTTCTGCCCACCATTGTAAACTTCTTTAACAAAGGAGAAGAAAAACCAGATTATAGTTTGCCAATCGATAGTGAAACGAAGCCAAATGAAGAAGAGGAAGAAAAAACAGATTTTATTTCCTATGATTTTAATGAGGCTTTAGTAATACCTTTAGAAGAGAAGATAACAATAGAAAATTTCCGTTTAGAAGAAGAGAGTATTTCTTTTACTATTTTTAATAACAGCGACTCCAGATACAACTTAAATGAAAAAAATTACTTTTTGGAAATCTATACTGAAGAAAATACTCTTCTAGAAAGAGTAATTTTAAAAAAAGAAACCATTTTAAAAGATTCAAGTAAAAACTATAC
Organism: uncultured Bacilli bacterium; assembly: GCA_948760655.1. The sequence goes on from CAQBKK010000021.1 coordinate 17,365, forward strand.
TTACAAAATAGCTACAAATACTAAAAATAATATGAAAAAAATAATGTTTGTCGAAAAAGAAACAACAGATTATCCCAATATAGAATTAACGATGAACGATTTAAAAGAAGAAATTTTAGTTTGTACAAATGAAACAGAAACCATTACCTATAAATTTATAGAACAGAAATTAGATTCAATTACAGATGTGGTAAACTATCCATATAGCCAAAATGAAAACTACAATAATACTTTAGAAAATTGGCAACAAAGAGTAGCAATTTATAACAATATAAAAGGAATATCTTCTACATTTATAGATTCTGGAATTGGCTTTATTGTAAATACTGTCATTGATTTAAAAGAGGCAAATTTAAATAACGTAAACAATGAAAATTACTATCCTTACAATACTATTCCAAAAATTGTTAAATTTGAAATGGATTCTCGTGGATTTAGTTGTAAATAAAGGAGGTTGCCCAAGTGGATTACGTAATTAATATAAATGACTTTCATGGACCACTTGATTTATTATTGCATTTAGTTCGCTCAACAGAAATGGATATTTATGAAATTGATACGAATGTCATAATAGAAGAATATTTAGAATTTATTGCACGAATGAAAGATTTGAATATCGATGTAGCAAGTGAATTTATAGTAATGGCATCAAGTTTGGTACATTTAAAAAGTAAAATGCTTATTGGTGCTACCGTAGAACAACCAGAAGAAGAAAATGAATTTGAAATCAGTAGTGAAGAAGAATTAAAAGCCCGTATTTTAGAATACGAGAAATATAAAAATATGACAGAAGTTTTTAAAGATTTGAAAGAAAAAAGAAACGACTTTTATACAAAAGAACCAGTAGCATTAAAAGAATATACAGATAAAAGTTTTACGAATGATGGAAGTATTACCATCGACGATTTAGTAGCTGCATTTTTGGCTTACCAAGAAAGAATCAATTACCAAAAACCAATTCATACAAAAATAACAAGAAAAGAATTAAGTGTGGAAGAGCGAATAGTAAGCATAAAAGATAAATTACAAATGAATAAAAAAATAAATTTTTTTGATTTATTTGAAAGTGTTACAAAAGAATATTTAGTTGTAACTTTTCTAGCTGTATTACAAATGAATAAAAATGATGAAATCAATATTTATCAAGAAAAAAACTTTGGAAACATTATGATAGAGGGTAGGTGAAAATAATGAATTTGAAAGGTGTATTAGAAGGAATTTTGTTTGTTGTTGGAGATGAGGGAATAACACTTACTAAAATTTGTGAAATCTTAGATATTTCAATGGAAGAGGCAAAAAACTTACTGAAAGAATTAAAAACTAGCTATGAAAACGAAGAAAGAGGAATACGTATTAGTTATCTTGGGGATGCGTTTAAATTAACAACGAAACAAGAACACAAAGAATATTATGAAAAATTAGTAGAAAATCCTGATAATAATTTACTAAGTCCTTCTGCTTTAGAAGTATTAGCCATTGTTGCTTATAACCAACCGATTACTAGAGTGGAAATAGATGAAATGCGTGGAATTGCATCTAGTCATATGATTCGAAGATTAGTTGCAAAAGGACTCTTAAAAGAAGCTGGAAAAAGTACAATGCCAGGTCGTCCTAATCTTTACAAAACAACAAGTGATTTTTTAGACTACTTTGGACTTGCAACCCTAAGCGACTTACCTGAAATTGATATGACGAAAAAAGAGCCAGAAGAAGAAAAAGAACTATTTACATCGATTTATAAAGAAGAGGAAAAAGTAACAAATGAATAATTCATTGTTGAATGATGGAGATATTTTTAATCAAGAATTTACTGAAAATTTTGAAAATCTAGAACTTTTTAATAAATCTATAGGCAATACAAAATTTAAAAAAAGTTCTTTTTTAAATACAACTTTTGAAAATATAGTTCTAAATCATGTAGAATTTTTAGGTGTTGATTTGTCGAATGTTACATTTACAAATTGTGGACTTCATAATTGTCTATTTATTGACTGTAAGATGGTCGGAACATCCTATTCAGATTGTACAATTAAAAATACCAAGTATCAAGAAAGTCTCATGAAATATGTTAGCTTTTCTTACTGTCGATTGACTAC
>CAQBKK010000022.1 GCA_948760655.1 uncultured Bacilli bacterium
AAAATATTCTCCAAAGAAAAAAATATTTTTGGTTTTAGGAATTTATGGAATTGTTTATCTTGCGTACTTATACACAAACGAAAAAAGTTTAGTAACAGAACTTATGAATTTAATAAAAATATTTTATCTTCCTACTTTACTATTATTTTTTGGAGAGTATGAGAATAAAAAAATTACTAAAAAAACGATGCTATTGATAAGTTTAGAATATTTACTTTTATATATTGTTCCCTTTTTCTTTGGCTTGGGTCATAATATTCGTGAAATCTATCCTAATAAAGAACTTTATTTATCTTATTTTTATATTGGTAATGAATTGTCGAATGTTTTTATCTTGTTTGCACCAACTGTAATTACTTATTTACTTGAAAGTCATAGTTATCTACTACAAGGGATCTTTATTGTTTTAGGACTTGTTACTATGCTTTTGATGAGTACTAAAACTTTTTATGGATGTCTATTTATTATTATTATTTATTTTCTTGTTACGAAACGAAAAACACTTATTGCATTTGTAAAAAAGAATCAATTCAAAGTTTTACTTACTGTAGCAGTTTTTTTACTGGCTTTGGTTGTATATATTCCTAGGGCAGATTTAACGCAAAATATTAAAACTTCGCTAGAGCATTATGAAGTAGACAAAATGAGTGACTTATTCACTTATGAAAATATTGATCATGTCATTTTTAGCAATCGGTTGTCATTTTTAGAAAATGTATATCACAACTATAAAGATAGTTCTTTACAAGAAAAAATGTTTGGTATTGGAAGAGCTAAAATAAATGAAATTAAAAATGTAGAAATAGATATTTTTGATATATTTTATAGTATTGGTATTGTTGGTATGATTTTTTATAGTCTTTTCTTCTTTTATGCTTTAAAGAATAGCCAATTAAAAGGAGTTTATAAATTTACGTTTATTCTACTTTTAATTGTCTCTTGTTTTACTGGCCATGTGTTAATTAGTCCGTTTACTTCTACTTTCTTAGCATTACTTGCTTTAGTGTCTAAAAACGATAAAGAAAAAATGAAAAAAGATATTTTATTTGTATCCAATATGTACCCGAGTAAAGAATGGCCACACTACGGAATATTCGTAAAAAATAGTTATGAACTCTTAAAAGAAAGTGGATATAGTATTGATTTAGTAGTTATGTACAAAACAAAAGGAAAGATAAATAAATTATTCGCTTATATAAAAATGTGTGGAATTTCTCTATTAAAAGCAACTTTTGAAAACTATGATTTTATTTATGTTCATTTTGTTTCTCATACAACAGCAGGAGTCATTGTTCCTTACTTATGTTCAAGAAATACAAAACTAGTTATCAATGTGCATGGAAACGATATTGTTGCAGATACAGAAGTGGATAAGAGTTATTTGCGTTTGAGTAAGTTTTTCTTGAAATTTGCAAGTTTGGTGATTGCTCCTTCTAAATACTTCGCTAGTATCTTAAAAAAAGAATACAATATTTCAAAAGAAAAGATTGTGATTTATCCATCAGGGGGAGTAGATGTGGATAAGTTTAAAAAAATAGATAAAAATTCTGCAAAGAAAAAAGCAAAGTTAGATGAAAATAAAAACTATTTTGGTTATGTTGCTCGCTTAGAAAAAGACAAAGGATATGACACATTACTGGAAGCTATACATAGTTTAAAAGAAAAGAAAAAAGTAAAAGATATAAAATTCTTAATTGTAGGAAGTGGTGAGGAAGAACCCATATTTAATGAATGGGTCAAAAAGTATAAATTACAGGAATATATTGAAAAAAGACCACTCGTAAGTCAAGAGGAGTTAGTTGCTATTTTTAACGGAATAGAGGCTTTGATTTATCCAACAAGAAGAAAGAGTGAAAGCCTAGGACTCACTGGTTTAGAAGCAATGGCTTGTGAATGTTTAGTTATTGGAAGTAACAAATATGGACCGAGTGATTATTTAATCGATAAAGAAAATAGTTTTACTTTTCATCCAGAAGACGCAGAAGAATTAGTCAAAAAAATAGAAGAGTTTATGAAATTAACTGCAAAAGAAAAAGAGAATCTAGCAAAAAAAGCAAGACAAAAAAGCGAAGAATATAGTTTTGAAAATACCAAAGATACTTTAATAAAAGTGTTTAATAACATATAGGTGTGGATTCTATATGTTTTTATTTTATTTACGCCAAATTATGGTAAAATAAGAGTAGAGGTAAGTTATGAAGAATGGAATAGTCATATTAAATTACAACGATAGTGAAAATACATCTCTTATCTTAGAAGACATTAAAAATTATAAAATACTAGATAAGATAGTGGTTGTGGATAACAAAAGTACAGATGATTCTGTAAAAAAATTGAAAAGATATGAAAATAATAAAATAAAGTTAATAGAAGCAAAGGAAAACAAAGGGTATGCCGCAGGAAATAATTTGGGGATTAAGTATTTAATTGAGGAAGAAAAGATAGATAATATTATTATTTCTAATCCTGATATTATTGTTACAGAAAAATCTATAAAGACATTGATTAAAGATTTAGAAAACAAAGAGATTGATTGTATTGCTCCTCGTATAAAAGAACCGAATGGAATTTCTAGGGGATGGAAACTACCTACTTTTTATTCCGAGGTTCTATCTAACATTCCATTTTTTCGTAGATTTGAACAAAACTTACTAAATTATAAGAACGAAGATTACCAAAGTGACTTTACTCCTGTTGAAGTGGTAAAGGGATGCTTCTTTATCATCAAAAAAGAAGCGATAGAAGATATTCATTATTTGGATGAAAATACTTTTCTTTATTATGAAGAAATTATCATGGGATACAATTTGAAAAGAAAAAGTTATCGAACTATGGTGGATAATCGAGTGGAAGTCATTCATGCTTTGTCTCAAAGTGTCGATAAGAATGTCAATAGGATTCGTAAATTTAAACTGTTAAAACAAAGTCAATATTACTATGAAAAATATGTCAATCGCATGCATGTTTTTCAACTAGGAATTTTAAGAATATTGGTTATGTTCTATTCGTTTGGTTTAGAAATAGAACGTTTGCTAAGAGGGGGAAAAATAACTTGAAAAATATAATTATCATTGGTGCAAGAGGATACGAAAACAACTATGGTGGTTGGGAAACATTTGTCACAAACGTAATAAAAAATTATAAAGACAAAAATGTAAAGTTTCATGTTCCAGAGTTAACAAATGAAAGACAAGAAAATAAAACAATTAAAGAAAAAGATGGTGTTGCTTGCATGCAGGTGTATTCTCCAAAAATAGGTTTTGTCACGATGTTTATTTATGCTATCTTTGCTTTAAAATATATGAAAAAATACATAAAAGAAAATGAGTTAGAAAACGTTATTATTTATGTTTTAGGTTGTCGCGTTGGTCCTTTTTATCCCTTTCTCATTCGTTCTTTAAAAAAACAAGGGGTTAAGATATATCTAAACCCAGATGGACTCGAATGGATGCGAGAAAAATGGGCATGGTGGATAAAAGAATGTTTTAAAATCAGTGAGTACTGTATGGTGAAACATAGCGATTACATTGTCTGTGATGCCAAAGCTATTAAAGAATACATTGATAATCGTTACAAAAAGTTTCATAAACCTTCCTATTTTATTCCTTATGGAGCGTTCTTAAATCAAAAGAGTAGTAAAAACGAGATAGTAAAAGATTTATTTAAAAAATACAAATTAAAAGAAAATAACTATTATTTGATTGTTGGCAGATTCGTTCCAGAAAATAACTATGAGTTAATGATTCGAGAGTTTATGAGTAGTAAAACCAAAAAAGATTTAGTGATCATTGCAAATGTCGAAGAAAATAGGTTTTATAAAGATTTAAAAGAGAAAACAAAATTTGATAGTGACAAAAGAATTAAATTTATTGGAACTGTTTATGATAAAGAGGCACTTTTATATTTTAGAGAGAATGCTTACGCTTATTTGCATGGCCATAGTGCTGGAGGAACCAATCCAAGTCTTTTAGAAGCATTAGCAACTACAAAAATAAATATATTATTTAATGCGATTTATAATGTTGAAGTAGGAACTTTTTCTTGTCTTTATTTTAGTAAACAAAAAGGAGACTTAAAAAAAATAATAGAAAAGTGCGAAACCTTTGATGAGAAGACAATAAAAAAATACGAAAAATTAGCAAAAGAACGTATAAAGAGTGCTTATACTTGGAAACTAGTAGTAGAGAAGTATAAGGAAATATGGTAATTATTGAAAATACGTGTTATCCTTATATTAAGGGAACAATAATTGAAGGAGGTCACAATGAAAGATACAGCAATAGAAGTGGAAAATGTGACAAAAAGTTTTAAGTTATATTATGACAAACCAAGCACTTTAAAAGAAAGATTAGTTTTTTGGAATAAAAAAAAAGCTGAGGAAAGAGTAATTCTTGATGATATTTCTCTAAATATAAAAAAGGGTGAAACAGTTGCATTGATTGGTATTAATGGAAGTGGTAAATCAACTCTTTTAAAAATGATGACTAAAATCATTTATCCTACGAAAGGGAAGATTATTACACACGGAAAATTAACATCTTTGTTAGAATTGGGAGCTGGATTTCATCCAGACTTTACTGGAAGAGAAAATATTTATTTTAATGCTTCTATTTTTGGATTAACAAAATCTGAGATAGATAAAAGATTAAATGATATTATTGCTTTTTCAGAATTAGGAGAACTAATAGATAGTCCTGTAAGAACTTATTCTAGTGGGCAATATATGCGTCTTGCTTTTTCAGTAGCAATTAATGTAGATGCAGAAATACTTCTAATTGATGAAATTTTGGGTGTTGGGGATCAACATTTTCAAGAAAAATGTTTTGAAAAATTAGAAGAGTTAAGAGATAGTGAAAAAACAATTGTTATTGTTAGCCATAGTTTAGATTCTTTAAAAAAATTATGTCAAAGAGCAATTTGGATTCAAGAAGGAAAAATAAAAATGGATGGTAAAACGCCCGAAGTCATTACTAAATACTTGGCTACTTTTATATAAGGAGACGTTATGAAAATATTTAAAGATTTATATGCATATAGAGAATTATTAAAAAACAATATAAAAAAAGATATTCGTGGAAAATACAAAGGTTCATTTTTAGGTGTAATTTGGACGTTTATGAATCCTCTTTTAATGACTTTAGTTTATGCAATTGTGTTTCCCTATTTAATGCGAGGGGCACAATATGAACATTACACTACTTTTATAGTAATAGGAATATTGGCATGGAATTGGTTTTCAACATGTATTTCACAAGGAACGTATACTATTTTAGGAAATGGCGGAATTTTAAAGAAAGTGTATTTTCCAAGAGAAATTTTACCTATTTCTGTTGTCACAAGTGGACTAATTAATTATTTAATTACTTTAGTTATCATCGTATTCTTTTTAATTTTTTCTGGAATTGGATTTAATATTCATATGATATGGTTACCATTAATCATAATTGTACAATACTTATTAACATTAGGAATTATCTTTATCACAAGTGCATTAAATGTTTATTTAAGAGATTTAGAATATATAATTGGTTTTTTTATGCAAATGTTGTTTTATGCAACCCCAATTATCTATAGTATTGATATATTTGGAGACTCTATAGTTGCTAAAATCGTAAAATTAAATCCAATGACTGCTATTATAAATTCATATAGAAATGTTTTATATTGGGGAGAAATGCCTCAAATTAAATCTTTATTATTAGTACTCGTTGGTAGTATATTATTGTGTTTTATAGGATTACAATTTTTTAGAAAACTATCTAAAGGTTTTGCAGAAGAAGTATAATAGGGGATGTAGAGGGAGTAGGAGTTATGAAAAAAATGTTAAAAAAAATGTTTCATTATTTACCAGTGAAATTTCAAAATAAAATACGAGAGATTTATTATAAAAAAGTAAAAGGTATAAATAATTTGGATAGTGCCAGTATGGTTGAAGATAAAAAAATAAATTCAAAAATAATTAAAAAAGGAGATTATATTTTACCAAAAAAGGAAAATAAGCTTACTATCAATTGGGTTGTTCCACAACCAATAATCGGCTCTGGAGGGCATAGAAATATATATCGAATAGTGCATTATTTGGCAATGCAAGGATATAATGTGACAATTTATATAGATCCTCAAGATTTAGATAATCCTGATTATATAAGAAGTGGAATTGATGCTCAAGAAAAAATAAAAAATAATTTTTTTGATTTAGAATGTAGTGTAGTTTATGGTATTGATAAAATTGAAAAATGTGATGTATTATTTGCAACCCACTACGAAAGTGCTTATATAGTTCAAAAAAATGAAAAAAAAGCAAAATTATGTTGTTATTTCATTCAAGACTATGAGTGTTATTTTAATCCAATGAGTTATGCATATTTAAGAGCTTATAATACTTATCTTATGGGATTTTATCCAATAACATCTGGACCATGGCCATTAAGACTATTAAAAAGAGATTTTAATGTGACAAAAGGAGATTATTTCCGTTTTCCAATTAATCGTAATATTTATTATACAACAAAGGAAAAAAAGAAACAAAGAATTGTATTTTTTGCAAAACCTTATATGCCAAGAAGATGTTATCAGCTTGGAGTGGAAGCTCTCGAAATAGTAAAAAATAAACATCCAGAATGGGAAATAGTATTTTATGGAAGCAATAGTGAAGATTATCAAAATATACCCTTTCAATTTACTAATAAGGGATTAGTTGGAACTATAGAAGAATTAGCAGATTTATATCGTTCTTCTTCTATTGGTTTAGCCTTTTCAACTACTAATCCGTCTTTAGTTCCTTATGAAATGATGGCATGCGGTGTTGGTGTAGTTGATTTAGACTTCAATGATAGCGTGGTAAGTTATGAGTCAAAAAAAAATATTTCTTTAGCTAAACCAATTCCAGAAGATGTTGCTAAAAAAGTTATAGATTTAATAGAAAATGGAGAGAAATTGAAGTTACAAGTGGAGAACTCTTTAAAACTATGTGATAAATTCCCTACAGAAAAGGGAATGTGCGAAAAAATTGAGAAAATAATTTTAAGAGAGTTAAAAGTAAAAGGTAGGAATTAATTGATGAAAACTATTTGTTTGTTTGCTGGATATGATAAAGAGGGCGTTATAGATGATTATGTAATTTATTATATAAAAAGTTTATCTCAATTTTCAGATGTATACTATTGTGGAGATTTTAATCCTAAAAATGGAGAGTTAGAAAAAATAAAAGAGATTACTAAAGATGCAATAGCATTTAGACATAAAAAATATGATTATGGTTCTTGGAATGAGTTAATCCAAAAAATAGGATGGAAAAACATTCAAAAATATGATCAATTAATATTAGCGAATGATAGTTGTTATGGTCCACTTTTTTCTTTAGACGAAGTATTCTCAGTAATGAACGAGAAAAAATGTGATTTTTGGGGATTATCTTGTGGAAAAGGTTATCATATTCATATTCAAAGTTATTTTTTAGTTTTTAGAAAAAAAGTATTAGAGAGTGATTGTATTCCATTTTTTTTATCAGAAGTCAAAGAGCAACCTTCTTTGAAAGAAGTTTGTGAATATTACGAAGATCAGTTTACTTTTTTCTTGAAAAAAAAAGGATTTACTTATAATACTTATATTCCTTACGGAGAATTTAAATTGCATCCATATTATGAAACGTGGAAGTGCATTAAAAATAAAAGATTTCCTTTTCTTAAGGTAAAAGTTTTTAATGGAGAAGTTGGGTATGATAAAGTAAATAATTGGAAAAAATTTATAAAAAATTATACAGAGTACGATTCAAATTTGATTTCTAATAATTTATATCGTCGTGGCTATAAAGAGAAAGATATAAATTTAGCTGTTCATCATTGGGAAAAAAGTGATTTTATAAAAAAAGGATTAATTAAAATAAAAGTTTTTCCTAAAAAAACCCTAAAAAAAATTATAAATCCTATATGGGTGCGATTTATGTTTAGATTAGATAAACGTTTTTTAGAAAATAGATTTTTATTAGAAAAAAATATGAGAGATTTAAAAAAACAAATAAATAACTTGGAAAGAAAAGTAGATTTTAATTCTCATTATTCTGATGAAACTAAGGTGGAAATCTATGACTTTTTTAAAAAATATCAACTATTTCCAGATTTGAAATTGAGTCTTAAAATTCATAAAAAAAATATTCAACTAGACGAAAAAAAAGAGTTATTGTCAAACGATAGTATTATAGAATCATTTAATATTAGTGATTTTATGAGAATATTTAAAAATATTCCTATGTATCAAAAATGTGAAAAAATTAGTATACTTTTGTGTGGAGATATGGAAGAAGAAATGATTTTGGAATATATCTTAAAGGGAAGTTATATTACATCATTAAATAATAACTGTTTACGTAAGAATACAATTGAATACGAGCTAATTAGAGATTCTGTATATAAAACAAATTTGTTATCAGATTTTTGCTTTTATCAAGAAAAAGACATATACTTTTTTGATTTAATTTTAGTAAATAAATTAAAAGAAAATATTAGTGAAGGAGAGTTATTAGCTTTGTTATATAATTTTAGTAAAAACATGTTTGATGAAAGTATTTTAATTATTTCTATTCCGCACGAAGCTGAAGTGATGAATAATTTTGATAAGATATTAGAAGAAGTCGATTTAGAGTGGAATAGTGAATATCAAGAGTTGCTAGAGGGCTGTTTTGCAGATATGAATAATTCTAATTGCTTGGTATTAATGAAAAATAATGAGGAGGAATTATGATAATTACTAGAACACCTTTTAGGGTCAGTTTATGTGGTGGAGGTAGTGACCTTCCTAATTTTTATGAAAAGCATGGAGGATGTGTTATAAGCACTACGATAAATAAATACATGTATATTACGATACATCCATCATTTCAAGAAAATACAACTGTATTAAAATATTCTAAGACTGAAACTGTAGAAAATATTGAAAAGATAGAACATCCCATTTTTAAAAAATGCCTGCAAGATTTAAATGTTAAGGGAGTAGAAATAACTTCCATTGCAGATATTCCACAAGGAACAGGTTTGGGGTCTTCTAGTTCTTTTACAGTAGGCTTAATTAACGCTTTGAATTGCTATAAAAGAAATTTTGTATCAAAAGAAGAAATAGCAAATGAGGCGTGTGAAGTAGAAATAAAAAAACTAGGGAATATGATTGGAAAACAGGATCAATATGCTGCTGCTTATGGTGGGCTTAATTATTATCAATTTAATAAAGACGGAACTGTATATGTTGAACCCGTTCTAATGAATAAAGAGGCTTTTCATAAGTTAGAAGAGAACTTGATTATGTTGTATGTTGGTGGTGTTCATTCTGCTTCTTCTATTTTAAAAGAACAATCTAAAAATATTAGTAAAGCAGGAAATAAAGAAGAAAATTTGAAAAAAATGTGTGAACTCACTAAAAAATTAAAAAAGGAATTAGAGCTTGGTAATGTTGATGCTTTAGGGGAAATATTACATGAAAGTTGGATGTTAAAAAAGACTTTAGCATCAGGAATATCGAATCCAGATATTGATAGATGGTATGAAATTGCTCGAAAAAATGGAGCTATTGGAGGTAAATTGCTAGGTGCTGGAGGTGGAGGTTTCTTATTATTTTATGTACCAAAGGAAAACAAAGAAAAAGTAATAAAAAGTTTATCAGAATTAAAAGAATTGGATTTTAAATTTGATCATCAGGGAACAATCCCAGTATTTGTAGGATAGGAGTAAGAAAATGAAAAATATATTAGTTACAGGTGGTGCTGGATTTATTGGTTGCCATTTAACAAAAAAATTATTAGAAGAAGGAAATTATATTATTTGTGTAGATGATTTTACGCTTGGAAATGAAGAAAATATAAGAGAATTTTTAACAAATGAAAATTTTCAATTTATAAAAGAAGATATTACAAATATAGAAAGTGTACTTACATTAATAAGCAATAAAAATATTGATGTTATTTATCATTTAGCAGCAAATTCAGATATTCAAAAAGGTGGAAAAAATCCAGAAGTTGATTTTCATCATACTTTACAGACAACCTATGCGTCTTTAGAAATTGCAAGAATTTTAAATGTCAAAAATTTCTTTTTTGCCTCTACTTCAGCCGTTTATGGCGATAGAAATGGAGAGTTACTAAAAGAAGATTTAGGAAGTCTTAGACCTATTTCATATTATGGTGCTTCAAAATTAGCTAGTGAATCTTTGATTTCTGCTTATACATATATGAATGAAATGAACACAATAGTATTTCGTTTTCCTAATGTTATTGGTCCTAATTTAACGCATGGAGTGATTTTTGATTTTACAAAAAAATTACAAGCTGATCCTCATAAGTTACAAATATTGGGAGATGGGACGCAATCTAAACCTTATATTTATGTAGAAGACTTAGTAGAAGTAATACAAAAAATGACACAAAATATTGAAAAAGGCATGGAAGTTTATAATATTGGTGTTGAAGGAACTACTTCCGTTACTACTATTGCAGATATAGTATGTGAAGAATTAGGACTTCAAAATGTTGCGTATGAATATACAGGTGGAAACGTAGGTTGGAAAGGTGATGTTCCAAAATTTCAATATGATTTAACTAAAATTCATAGTAAAGGCTGGAAGGCTTCTCATAATTCCGACGATTCTGTTAGAGAAACAGTAAGACATTTAAAAAAATAATGAAAAATAAATATGCAGTTATTGATATTTCCAAATTCTTTTTGGTTATCTGGCTTGCATTTATATCTAATGAATTGTATGTTTTTTTTAATCATGGCTTTTTATTTACATGCCATGATTTTTTTAGTTTGTTATATATTTGATTGCTAATTGTTATAGTAAGTTTGATTATTTTTCGCTTTATTATTTTATATTTATCTAGTTATACAAATTACTTCTAGTAAATAAATCCTTCAATTGCTTATTTCGTGATTAAGGTATATAATGATAAAAACAGGAGGTAGAAAATGAAAGCGGTTATAATGGCTGGAGGGAAAGGTACTCGTATTAGTAGTATTACTACTGATATTCCTAAAGCAATGATGTCAATAAATGGAACGCCTATTATTGAGCATCAAATTGCTTATTTAAAAAAGTCGAAAGTGGACGAAATTATAGTTGTAGTAGGACACTTGGGTGAGGTAATAAAAAAATATTTGAAGGATGGTTCTTCTTTTGGAGTAAAAATAACTTATTTAGAAGAGACAATACCACTTGGTACAGCAGGAGCATTGTATTATTTGAAAGATAAAATTCAAGAAGATTTTTTATTCTTATTTGGAGATGTATTTTTAAGTGTAGATTTTAATAGAATGTTGAAATTTCATAAAGAAAAATTTTCAGATGCTACTTTATTTGTTCATCCTAATACGCATCCTTATGATAGTGTTTTAGTAGAAAATGATAAAGATGATAGAATTTTAGAAATCGATTCTAAAAGAGTTGCTAGAGATTATGATTATAAAAATAATGTGAATGCTGGTATATTTGTGTTTTCAACAAAAATCTTTGATTATGTAAAAGAACCAAAAAAAATGGATTTGGAGAATGATGTTATTATACCTATGATTCAAAATGGAGAGCATTTATTTACTTATAAATCAACAGAGTATGCTAAAGATATGGGTACGCCAGAAAGATATTATCAAGTGAACCAAGATTGTAAATCTGGTTTAGTAGAATCACGAAATCTAAGTAATATGCAGAAATGTATTTTTTTAGATCGAGATGGAACAATGATTGAGTATGTACCTTTTTTAATAAAAAAAGAACAAATGAGATTAATTCCAAGAGTAGTAGAGGCAATAAGGAAAATTAATGAATCGGATTATTTATGTATTGTCGTTACAAATCAGCCAGTTGTTGCTAGAGGAGAAATTTCTTTTGAAGAGTTAGAAGAGGTTCACAAGCATATGCAAACATTATTAGGTAATGAGGGGGTTTATGTAGATGATATTTATTATTGTCCACACCATCCTGATAAAGGTTTTGTTGGGGAAGTGCCTGAATTAAAAACAAATTGCAATTGTAGAAAACCTAAAGTTGGTATGATTGAAACCGCTGCTAAAAAGTATAATATAGACCTACAAAATTCTTGGATTATAGGAGATTCTACTTTAGATATTAAATTAGGTGAAAATGCCAATATGCATTCAATTTTAGTAGGAACAGGACAAGCTGGATTAGATAATAAATTTGATGTAACACCTGATGATACAGCAACGGATTTAAATGATGCTGTTGAAAAAATCTTAGCAAGAAGGAGAATAAGATAATGGAATTTAAGAAAGCAATTAGAGAATATTATGATAGAGAAATTGAAATAATAAATAGTCTTAATTTAGATGAAATAAATGAAGCAATGAATTTAATATATGATACATATCAAAATGAGGGTATCATTTATATTTGTGGAAATGGAGGTAGTGCTGCAACTGCATCTCATTTTCAAAATGACTTTAATAAAGGAATTAGTGAATACGTAGATAAAAAGTTTAGATTCCAATGTCTTAATGATAACGTGGCAACACTTCTTGCTATTGCAAATGATATAGGATTTGAGGAAGTATATCGTTTTCAACTAGAAAATAAAATAACAGAAAAGGATTTATTTATTGGAATTTCTGGAAGTGGTAATTCTAAGAATGTTTTAAATGCAGCACTTTATGCAAAAGAAAAAGGTGCAAAAGTGATTGCAATAACAGGTTATAATGGTGGGCAATTGAAAAAAATTGCAGACTATAAAATGCATGTAGGAATAGAAGATATGCAAATTGCAGAAGACATTCATATGACTTTTGATCACATGATGATGAAAATCTTTTATAATTTTTTAGTAATGGGTGAAATTTCTGGAAATAATATTTGTAAACGAGAATTACATAGGAAATAGTATATGGTAAAACAAAATTTAGCAATTGCATATGAAATGACAAATCAAGACATTTCGACTTTTATTCAACTAATAGAAAAACAAAAATGTATAGCAATCGATGAATATTTAATTTTTCATAAAAATTTAACATTTGAAAATAAAGAAAAAATTAGAAGTGTTTGCAAATGTAAATTCATTAAGATTAATAAGGTCATAAAAACCAAATTTGAAATATTCCGATATTTGAAGTACTATCATAGGATTATTTTTACTTCATTATCTAACTTAATTACAAAAAAATTTATAGATGAATATAGTAATTATTGTTTTGTATGTAATAGTTTTAGAAATACCAGATTTGTTGAGTATAATTTTAAAAAATTATTCTCTAAATATAACATGTTCTCTTGTAGCTATGATACTTCTGTTTTATGTATTGATGATACTCTTAAACAGTATAAAAAAATACGTAATTGGTGTATTTTTAGTTCTTTAAAGTATTATAAATATATGGAAAATCGTATTGATGCCACTATCGATATTATGATTCAAAAATTTAATATTCCAGTACAATTTATTAAAAAAGAAGAAAATCATAATAATAAAGACATATATAAAATAAATAGAAAAAGGATAGATAAGAAAGTCAATGGTGATTTGGTTTCAGTTTTAATGTGTATTTACGATAGAGAAGAATATTATAAGGAAGCAATTAAAAGTATTTTGGAACAAACTTACTTGAACTTAGAATTGATTATTGTTGTAGAATTTTCAGAAAAACAAAAAAAAATAGTTCAAAACTTAAGAAAAATTCATGATAAGAGAATAGTCATTCTTCAAAATAAAGAAAAGTTGGGTTTTGCTCAGTCGTTAAATGTTGGTTTACAAAAAGTAAAAGGAAAATTTATTGCCAGAATGGATGATGACGATATTTGTTCTTTCGATAGAATAGAAAAAGAAGTTCATTATTTTAAACAAAATCCAGATGTAGGTATAGTAGGTTCTTTTATGAAGTTTTTTGGACAAAGTGATTTGGTCTGTAAATTGCCTATTGATTATGAGGAATTAAAGGTTATTTCTTTATTTAAAACTCCGTTATTTCATCCAACTGTAATGTTTAATATGAATATTGTTTCTAAAGAAGATATACTATATAAAAATAATATTTTTGCAGAAGATTACGATTTATGGAGTCGATTGATTGACAAATACAAAATATATAATATTCCTGAAGTCTTGTATTTTTATCGTTTGAATGGGGAAAATAATTCTACAAGTAATGAAAATAAAATGAATGAATCACATCATATGATTATGAAATATCAATTAAAAAAATTTCTAGATATGGAGTTATCTTATGATGAGTTGCAATTGCTTAGCGGAAGAATTGATGTATTAGGATTTTGCAAAAATAGGGAAGAAATTCGATTAAACAAAATTCAAATCTGGGAAAAAATCAAAAATAAAAATTCCTTATACAATTTTTATAGGGAAGAATGCATCAATAAAATTCTAGAAAAAATAAGGAAAGGATATTAGGAAACAAGGAGGTAAAAAATGTTAAAAAAATGTGATATATTAATTCCAATTTATAATGCTCCAGAATGGGTTAAATTATGTGTTTATTCTTTGATAATAAATACTTCCAAAAAATATATTAACAAGATATATTTATTAGATGATAATTCAAATTTTTATACTAAGAATTGTTTAAGTAATTTAAAAGAAAAATATCCCGATGTAATTGAGTATATTTCTAATAAAGAAAATTTAGGTTTTGTTAAAAATTGTAATAAAGGTCTACAACTTTCAATGAAAGACAAAAATTCAGATTGTGTATTATTGTTAAATTCAGATTGTTTAGTAAGTAAAAATTCAGTGAGCAAGTTAATGGAGCATGCAAATAAAAATGAAAAAGTTGGATTAATATGCCCAATTTCAAGTAATGCAGCAAATTTAACATTTGATATGTTAGAAGGTTTTAATTATAACCAAATGAATGAATTGTTTGAAAAAAAATTTTTAGGAATGACATTTGATGCGTGCACTGTAGTAGGGAATTGTTTGTTAATAACTAAAAAGTGTATTGAAAAAATAGGTTATTTAGATGAAATCTTTGGAATGGGATATGGAGAGGAAACGGATTATCATTTTCGAGCTTTATCCTACGGATTTGAAGCCAAAGTAGCTATTGATACTTATGTTTTTCATAAATCTGAAGCCTCTTTTGGTACCTCAAAAGAAAAGCAAGAGAAATTAAACGCAAATCGAAAGATTTTTTTTGAGCGTTGGCGCAAAGATTATGAAAAATGTTTGAAAAAATATAGTAAAAATGACCCTATTGTTTTTATTCAGGAACATCTAACTGAGGAAGATAAGAAACCTTTGATAAATGCTTTATTTTATCTTCCAGACATTCATCAAAATGCAGGAGGATGTCATGTTGTCACTGATTTAGTAAATTATATGGCAATTCATAATTATACAGCTAGCATTTTATATGATCATATTGTTAATTATAAAGAAATTATGTTATTTAATCCAATTCATATAAAAAGTATTGATAAAATTACTTTTAAACAAATTATTGCTACTGTATGGGCTTCCGTTTATCCGGCATATAAAATTGCAATGACATATAATGTTCCTCTAGTAAATTTTGTACAAGGATACGAAGAATATTTTGAAAATGGAAATATTTATGGATTAGTAGAACTATCATATAAGCTTGCTGATGCTAATTTAGTAATATCTGATTATTTAAAAGAAAAACTATTTCTTTATTTTGATATAAACCCGCATAAAATATCGAATTCTATTCATTATGATTTATTGAAACACAAAAATACAAATAAAAATCCTAAAACATTTTTATTTATTCTAAGAGGTAGTGTTATGAAAGGAGATTTTTTGTTATTAGACGTTATTAAAATGCTAGATAAGAAGTATAAAGAGATTGTTATTAACGTGGTTTATATGAATCCTTATATAGAATTTCCCTATTCTAATTCCACAAATAATAATGAAATAAACTATATAAAAGGACCTTTAGAAAGAACCAAAATTCATAGTCTATTAAGTAATACAGATATATATGTTGATGCATCAATTAATGAAGGATTTGGTTTAACTGCTTTAGAAGCTATGGCAGCAGGTGCCGTTCCAATTGTATCCAATTCATTTGGAGTATTGGAATATATGAATAATTCGGAAAATGGTTTTGTAATTAATGAAGTGAATGATGCAGAAAAATATTTAGAGAAAATAGATATACTTTTGGCTAACAATAAATTGTTTATAAAAATGAAAAAAGAGTGTGAAATAACGGCTTCAAAATATGATTATGATAATAATATTGTGCAATACATAAAATATTTTACTAAGTGTGAAAAGTTAAAAAAGCAAGTAAAAAAGTTTAATGAAGAAGAAAATAAAATGATACAATCTAGGTATTTAGCTACTGAAAATAATGGCAGAACCAAAAATGTTATTTATAGATTTAATCGTTTTATTCCAAATAAAGTAAAGCAAAGAATTAAAAGAATTATTACGACCATTTACAATAGTTATCAACATTAATTTTTGAAATTTTATGGCTTATCATGAGCCATTTTTTTCATGAATAAACTTGTGCTATTTGTGGATTTTTATTATAATATTTTAAGAAAGAGGTAGAATATGTTATTTAATAAAATGAAGAATAAAGTTTTTCTTCTTATTTCAGAGAAAAAGCAAATGCTATTATTTTTATCTTTTCTTTTACTTACAATTTATTATATATCATTTGCTATGAGTATTTTTTGGGATACAGGACACTATATGACTTATATTGAAATTCTAGAGGGGAGAGCCAGTTTTTCTAGTTGGGATATAGTTAGAGGCCCTACATTTCCGCTTATGATATTTATAAGTAATTATTTATTTGGAAAAACAACGCAGGGAATTGTTATATTAAGTTTTATTTTTTACTTAATGATGCTTTATGCAACTAAAAAAATATTGGATAGAGTATTTGAAGTAAAATATAATAAAAAAATTTATATTATTATTTACTTATTTCTTTTACTAGATCCAATTATTTTTGGTTATTATCATACGTTATTAACAGAGTTTGTTGCAATGTCGATTTCTGTTATTCTTTGTTATTTTTCTTGGAAATGGATGGATATAGATTTTATGAAAAATAAAAAGAAATTTATATTCTATTTAATAGGGTTTTTTGTAATGTCAATTTTAGCTTGGCATTTAAAACAACCTTATGTTTCTATAGCATTGTTTCCTATTATAATTTCTGCCATTTTATCTATATTTGAAAATAAATCATTAAAAAATGTTGTGCAAAGAATATTAGTTATATGTATTTGTATTTTTGGAGTGATAGGGAGTATTAAGATTTGGAATTATTTTTTAGAATCGAAAAATATTAATTTAAATAGTGATCGTAATGTTACTGCATCACTTGGTAAACAATTGATGATAGGATTAAATAATTATGAAATTTTAAAAGAAATTGATACAGAAAAGTTAGAACAAGAAATAAAATATTTATCAAATGAAAATAAAGAAAAGTTAAAATCTGGGGATTATTATGTTATTAATATTTACAATTCATCTAAAGAATTAATTGATCAAGATATAATACCTATTGATTACTTAGGAAATATCACAACAGCGAATGCTTTTAAATTCATAATCAAAGAAATATTTCATCATCCTTTAATGCTCACTGAATCCTATATTTCAAATTATTTAGCTATAAGTAATCTTTATCCTAAAAAAACAGACGATATGGTTAATTATTATGTAGAGAAAAAGTTAGATTTAAATTATTGTCATGAAAATTGTTCTATAGCTACTAGCATTACTAAAGTAAAATCAAATGTAGCATATATGCTAGAGGATGCAACAGAAAGGGTTTCTAAATATGAACAATTTAACAAAACTCCCATTTTGTTTCGTTATTTGTTAAAACTACTAACACCTATATCTTTAATTTTCTTCAAAATATTAATGTTTTCTTTACCATTTTTTATAATTTTAGCTACCATTTCTCTTTTTAGAAAAAAGAATAAGAATAGTATAAAATTATTAAATATTATTAATATTTTATTGTGGTATAGTTTTTTACACATTATGGTTCATGTTGTAACAGGTGCAACTATTGATAGATATGCATCTCCAGCAATTATTACAATGTTTATTGGAATGGTTTTGTATATAGATTATTTAATAAAGAGAAAATATCATAGAAAAAGAGTGTAGTCATGAAAAAGAATAAAGTATTATTTGTTATTCCTGCTTACAATGAGGAAGAAAATATAGAAAAAGTTTTAAAGGAAATTAAAAAAGAAGCTTCTTTTGCAGATATTTTAGTTATTGATGATTGTTCAAAAGATAATACAAAAGAAATCGTAGAAAAAAATCATGTAAAATGTATTACAGGAATTTTTAATTTGAAATATGCGATTGCGGTTCAGACGGGTATTAAGTATGCAAAAGAAAACGATTATGATTATGTCATTCAATTTGATGCAGATGGTCAACATATCGCCAAAGAAGCGATTAAATTATATGACAAAATGCAAGAGACAAATGCGGATATTGTAATTGGCTCTAGGTATTTAAAAGATATGGGATACCCTTGCCCTCTATTTAGAAGAATAGGAACTAGAATTTTTGAAATCATAATAAAAATATTTTGTAAAAAAGAGATTGCTGATCCATTGTCAGGCTTTCAGTGTTTAAATAGAAGAGTAATAGAGCGATATGCAGTGATGGGAAATTATCCAGAATTTCCAGATGCAAATTTAGTTATAGAAATGTTACTTTTAGGTTATAAAATCGAAGAGGTACCAGTAAAAATGAGACTCCGAGAAACTGGAGTTAGTATGCATGGAGGAATTATAAAACCAATAAAATATATGATAAATATGTTTTATACAATTGTATTTATTTTAATTCAAACTCCAATGAAAAAAAGAGGGGGGAAATAAATAATGAAAAAAATATATTTTATAATCATTGCATTATTTGCCTTTATATATATAATTACAGAAGTTAGAAAAAAGAAATTCTCTATTCGTGAAAGCTTTTGGTGGGTAATTGCATCTATTGCTATGTTATTATTAGCAATTTTCCCTTATTCCATTGATAAATTAGCAGCTTTCTTTAATGTAGCCTATGGTCCTTCTTTGTTATTTGTTTTTGCAATTGTATTTCTAGTATTTATTAACTTTAAAAATAGTAAAAGAATTGCAGAACAACAAGAAAAAATAATTGAATTAGCACAAGAATTAGCAATCTTAAAAGACAAAGAAAGAAAAATAAAATGAAAAAAATATCTATTGTAGTAACTTGCTATAACATCGAAAAACATATAAAAAAATGTCTAAAAAGTATAGCAAATCAAACTATACAAGAATTTGAAGTCTTAGTAGTGGATGATGGAAGTACAGATAA
>CAQBKK010000023.1 GCA_948760655.1 uncultured Bacilli bacterium
ATACGTGCGTAATACACCCCTTCATGATTTTCTAAATAATATAAACCTACTCCACAACAAAACAAAAATAGTAAAACTCCTATAACAATACCAACTTTTTCTCTCATCTTTTTCTCCTTTCCAATTCATGATAGAGAAAAAAATAGGATTTGTCGCAAGTTTAAAATGACTAAATATTACAAATTTGTAAATTAACTAAGTCTTTATTGTAAATACTCTTTTATTTCGTCTTCGGTTAAACGGTTAAATTCACTTAAAGTATATGTCTCATCACTATTTTTTTGAAAGACATATTTGTAGTTTGTTACAGAATCTTTGTGTTGACTTAATAAATTTTTATTTTCTTTGGATACCATTAAAATATTTATATCATTTTCACTAAGAGACTGAATTAATTTTTTATCTTTTGCATTATTGTATATTCCAACAGCTTCATTATTTTTTTCTACATAACGTATATATAAACTTTCTTCTATTAGAATGATTTTACTATCTGTTTCATAAGCAAAAACTAAGTCACTTATAATCTTCTCTTCCAAACCACATCCTGACTCAAAACGTAATGCTAGTTTTTTAGTTTCTTTATCATAGTAATAACCTTCACAATGAATTGCACCTGTATAATCTTCAAGATTGTACTCTATGGCATTTCCCCATAACTCTTGGACTTTTCTAGAAAAATCATCCATATCGTATTCATAAATTGTTTCATAATCGTTTAAATTTTCTGCAAATACTTTCTTTTCTGTACGATTTACTTCATTTTCTAACGTAAGCGTTATAATAGAATCATTCGTAAATTTTTCATTTTTGTAATAATCTGGAACTTCTTGAATTTCATCACGAATGCGTGTTTTATTATATAAATCTTGTACATTGCTAGAGGAGACATCTAATATTCTATAATTGGTATCTAAACCATTGTTCTCCTCTTCTAAATCATCCGTAGTATTTTTTCCTGGTTCTTTTTCTTCCACTTTTTGATTTTCTAAAAAGGCATTCTTTCTTCTATTAGCAAAATAAATTGTAAAACCTATAACACCTGCGATGAGTATAAGCATGAAAATAGCTAAAATTTTTCTTTTCATTTTTGTTCAACTCCTTTTTTCATAATCCCTTGTATCACTCCTAGTTTTTCTTATTATACCATTTCTTTCCCTTCTATTGTTATTTTTCTTTTTTTCTAATGTAATATATTTTAAATTTAGGGAAAGCCACTTTAATATGACGATACAAAAAAGAGTTGTTTTTTAGCCAATCTAGTACTTTTTTACGAATAAGTTCTGTATTGTCTTCTTTCTGATTTTTGATTTCTTTTTTGATTTTATTCATGACATTAAAAGAAATTAGATTGTCTAAAAGATAGAAAAAGAAGAAAAAAAAATGCTAGTATGATTTGGATAGTTGGATTTATAGAAGATACTATTTTTTTAACAAGAGGATGCAACAGAAAAATAACAAAGCAACCAAGGAGACCAAAAGGTACCATCGTTTCTAAACAAATACGCCCATTAATATTGTATTTTCTTTGGGAATAATCCCACCATCTTGCTTTAAACAATTTTTCCATAATATAGGAAGTAAAGTATTCTAATAAGGAACAAACCAACATTGATTTTAAAAAAACTGCTACTAAGTCTGTTGTATTTTTTCCAATGAGAAAAATAATTCCTAAGACACCATATCCATAAATTGGACAGATGGGGCCAATTAAAAATCCACGATTCACTATTTTTTTTAATTCAAAGAGTTTACAAATAACTTCTAGAAGCCAACCTAAAAAAGCATAAAGAATAAAATATAAAAAATAAGTACAAATAATTTCCATAACTTTCTTTCACTCTTTTCTTTTTACAAAAAGAGCATCCCTAGAAAAGATGCTCATTTCTTTTATTTTGTATTTTCTAATTTTTCTACAACAGATTTTGATACTTCTAAGGCTTTTTTTCTTACTTCTTTTGCTGCTACTTCAAGAGCTTCACTTCCGCGTTCTATTGCTGCTTTTACTAAATCATCGGCTTTTTCTTTGATACTGCTTGCTTTTTCTTTGGCTATTTTTAGTACTTTTTCTTTATCTAACTCTTTGATTTCTCGTTCTAAGGCTTTTATTTTTTTATCAAATTCATTTTTTATTCTTTTAGCTTTTAATTCTTTTGCTTTCTCTAAGAGTTCATCCATTTTTATTTTTAATTCTTGTCTTGTTTCTTTTCCACTTTTGGGTGCTAATAGAATTCCTACTCCCACTCCAATAAGTGCTCCTGCTGCAATTTTCCCTAAATCACTTTTTTTACTCATATTTTCCCTACTTTCTTTTTTTATTTTATAAGAAGGACAAGAAAAATACAACCAACAAAAAAAGGATAACTGTCTATTTCTGTTATTTTTTTATTTTTCTTGGCAAATCTTTACATGTTTCCATAATAAATTCTTTTAGTTTTTCTTGGTCTTCTATGTCTTCCATAAAATACATGGGTTTTGCACCTTCATAGGGAATTTGTTCTTCTAAATCAAATTTTTTATTTGTTTCTACTCTTTTTATTAGCAAGCGATTGTTATAGATTCCTCCAAATAAAATGTTATCATAATATAATAAGTATTCTCCCATCATAGGTCGACACATAATATTTTCTAACACACTTAGCCTTTCTAAAACATATTCTTTATAATCTTTGGTTGTTTTCATATTTTCTCCTTTTTTCAATCATATCATAATTTAGGTTCTTTTTTCTTACTAAAATAAAAGGAGTTTGTTCTTTTTGTTGACCTGCTGGATTGTCTTTTATTATGGCTCTTAACATTTTATTCGAAAGTTTTATATCTTTTGATTTTCCTAATATTACTCTACCAAAGTCATTCGCGTCCATTATGACACAAGATATTCCTAGTTTTTCTTTTATTTCGTTACATACTTGATTGCTATGTATTGGTATTTCTATTCCAATGTCTTTGTATTCTTCCCATGCTCCATCGTAAAAACCATCTAATCCACTTACTTCTCTTCCTACAATTTTGTAAAATACACCTTTGATTCCTAGGCATTTTGTTATTCCCCCTAAGATACTTGCAATCAATACTTTTCCTACTCCGACTTTATTAATCGCATATTGCATATTGATAGGCATTCCAACACCATAGCCTCCTCTGTTTTTATGACTGGCAAATTTCGATAAAAATCGTGCCCACATTCCAATTTTTATATCTTCTCTTTTCACAATACGATTTTGACATAGACTAATTACTTTCTCACAGATGAATAAAATGTCTTTTTCTTGGTAAACGGGAGTTACGTATTTGTCTATTACTTTTATATAGTCTTCTCTTACATTTATAAACTCTGTTTGAATACCATACCGAAGGTAAATTGTCTCCTTTACTAACATCTCCAACTTTTTTCCTTCATTTACTACTAACTTCATTTTTCCTCCTTGTTTCTTTTTTATCATAGAAACTTTAGAAGTTATTTTCTTTAAAAAAGGATTAAAAAAATCTTAATTTTTCGTTAAGATTCGTTTTTTTTACTATTATTTTTCTTTTATACTTCTTGTTTTTCTTTTTTATTGTTTTCTAAATCTTCAAACATTTTGGCCATAGTTTCACTATTACTTGTTAATTTTTTTATTGTTAAATCCTCTGCTTTATTATTGGCAAGGCGCAAATTGTTTTCACTAGAAAGAAGAGCCTCTTTTGTTTTTTGCAAATGATCAATTGTTTTATCAATTTCTTCTATTGCCTTTTTAAATTTATCACTAGCAATTCGATAATTTCTTCCAAATCCTTCTTTAAAAGCATTCACATTTTCTTCAAAATGAGCAATATCAATATTTTGATTTCTTACTACTTGTAGTTCTTTTTTATATTCTAGTGAATTTAAGGCAATCCCACGAATTAATGTGATAATGGGAATAAAAAATTGAGGTCTTATGATATACATTTTTGGATATTTGTAAGAGACATCTACAATCCCATTGTTGTAGTATTCATTATCTATTTCTAACAGAGAAACTAAAACCGCATATTCACAATTTTTTTCTTTTCTGTCTTTATCTAGTTCTTTTAAGAAGTCTTCATTTTTATGTTTTGTAGAAGTTTCTTCTGCTTCATTTTTCATTTCAAACATAATGGATGTAATTTCTGTTTCTTCTTCATCAAAATCTCGAAATATAAAATCTCCTTTAGATCCCGTTTTGGCATCATTGTCTTTTTCAAAATATGCATTTTTAAATAAAGGTCTTAATTTATTAAATTCTGTACTACAATGCACTTCTAAAGATTCTCCAATCATTTTTGTTGATTGTCTAGCTTTGAAGTCTTTATAATAAGCAAGTTGTTCTTCTTTGTTTTTTAATTTTTCTTCATAGCTTTCTTTGATATTTTTTTCTTTTAATAAAAATTCTGTACTTTTTAGTTGTAGTTCATTATTTAAGTCCTTTATTTTTTGTTCACTTTCAGAAATGGTATTTTTGATAGCAAGTTTGGTATCGTTTTCTTTTCGTTCTAACTGGTGTTTTAATTCTGTAATCTCTTCTTTTTTCTTATTTAACTCTTCATTATAACTTTTTTCTAATTGATTTTTAGTTTGTTCTTCTTTTCTTTGTAAGTCATTTTTTAAAACCATGATTTCTTGCTCTTTTTGGTGTAATTCCTCTATTCTTTGTTTTTCTAAAGATGCTTTTGTAAGTTCAATGGCATTTTTTTCTTCATTTTTAAATTGTTCTTTTTGCCTTTCCATTTCACGCGTAAATTCTTTATCTCGAACTTGTTTAGCAATAGATTCGTAATCTGTTTCGTTGATTTGAAAGATACATCCACATTTTGGACATTTTAATTCGTTCATACTTCACCTCTTAAAGTTATTATACTATAGATTTGTTTTGGTTCGTTATCTTTTCGTAATACTTTTATTCTATCTTTTAAAAATCATGTTTCTTCTTTAAAAAGCATAAAAAAATCTTAATTTTTCGTTAAGATTATTTTAGTTTAAATTTATTTTATACATTTTTTCTAATTCTTCTTTTTCTTCAATAACGCTATAAGACGCATGAAGTACAATATCTCTTACATTTTTCCAATCTTTTTTTAAGCAAATACCATCTATAGTTTTGGCATTATAAAGTTCATCAAGACTAGAAAATTTAGTTATTGTACTTTGAGGACTACATTTACCCCAAATAATAAAATCCGTTTGTTTCACAATCATATATACATCAAAACTATCTTTTAAATAAAATTCAATTTCTGTTCCAATTTCTAAGAGAGCAAATAGATTTTTAAATTGTTCGTAATTTATCATATTATCAACTTTTCTTAACTTTCTTATTTTTTAGCGTTGTCATTAATAAATATTTTTTGTGTATTTATATGTGACATTTTGTATTGGGCCTTGTTGGTTTTCTTTTTCTAATTTTAAAACACGTAATAAAGTTTCAGCACTTTCTTTCATATCCATATTTATTGCTTCACATTCTATCATTTTATTATGATTATTTAATGTAATTTCTAAATATTTGTCTTCTTTTTCATCCTCTTCTGAAGAAGATAACGTAATATCTCCTTTTTCTAAAAACCAAAAATAGTCTTTCCAAATCATCTCTAATGACCATAAAAAGGATTCTTGATACGAAACTTTTTTATTGTTTGGAATTTCACTGGGATAAATTGCATTAGTAATGGTTCCTAGTATTTGCTCTATATAAGCAAAGGGATTCCAAATTTCTGGATGTTTTATTTCTGTATTGGTTAATTCACAATATATTTCACCCATGCAAACTAAAGCCATATTATATAGTTCTATTCGTTTCTTGTTGTAAGGAAAACTTGCATATATATCAGTATATCTTGTTAATTTCTCTAATTGATAAAAATCCAAATTCACTTCTATAAAACTTTCACCTAATTTATTAAACTCTTTTCTAAAAATCATTTGAAAATAATTCAAATGTACTTTTTCTTTTGCTTCCATTTCACACACTCTCTTTCAAATTTGCTTTATTATACACAATAACTTTCTTTTAAGCAATTTTTCTTTTTTTACTCGAAATCCTATTGGTAAGAAGAATAAATCCTAGAGAGAACAAGAGAATGATTCCGATATTTATAAAGATTGGATTTAAAGTGCTTTGGTTCCATACTTCACTATTTTTTACTAGTTCATTTGTTTTTATAAAATAATAGGATGGTAAAATATGAGCAAATTTTAAGACAATATCAGGTAAGAATTCCATAGGAACAAAGGCACCACATAAGAAACTTGATCCTAAAGCGATTACATTGACTATGCCATTCACTGCATTTTTATTTATACCCAAATTTCCTAATAAGAAAGCAATCGTTAGCGTACAGAAAGTAAAAACAAAGGAATTTAAAATTAGTAGCAATCCATGAGTGGTAAACATAATTTTTCCTACTAGAATAAAACTTAATAATACGTAAAATAACCAAAGTGTAAAAGCAAATACACTATTGGATAGTAATAGTTTACGATTGTATTCACTACTTTTCATACTACTTATGATGGTTCTTTTTCTTATGTGTTCACTTTTAAAACTAGATAAGATTAAGCAAATGACATAGATACTTCCTGCAAGTAAGCAATAATTGGTAAAGTTGTAAAATGTACTTGCTTTTTCTAGACTAGTTGTATCTAGTTTTGTAGTCATTGCAACTTCTAGTGTGTCTTCTAATGTGTTATTGATTTCTTTTAGTATTTCTTCTTCCTTCATTCCTAGTTCATTATAGATATTAGCAACTTTATAATATCTTTCTACTAGCATCTGTGCAAGGCTTGCCATATAGTCTTTTGTACTTTTTACTTCTATTTTAGGATTTTTATGGTTTAAGAAGTCTTCTCTAAAGTTTTTAGGAATGTAAATTACGTAGTTGACATCACGATAGAATATGGCGTCATTAATGGCACTTTCTGTTTGTTCTATTTCTTTTACATTACTTTTTGCCTCTAAATATTCTATGAAGTTTTGGGTAATTCCTTTTTCTTCGTCTTCATTTATGATGATAATATCTGGTTTGGTTGCCGTAAAATTTGTTTCTTTATCACTTGTTGTCATGTTAAATCCACCAAAGAAGATTAGGAAAATCGTATATATTAAAATGGGAGTTTTGCTTTTGTTTAAGACTTTTAAAAATGTTTTAAATACTATCATATTTTTGCCTCCTTAAATGAAGATAGGAAATGCCAAATAAAAGAACAGAAAATAGAAGTAAGCTCGTTATATTTAGTAGGTATCTACTTAGGGTGTCATAATAATATAAGGAATAAAAACCATCCGTGATCATGTTCGCGGGATTGATTTTATTTAATAATGGCATGTTTTTATCAATAATATATTTCATAGTAATTCCCATCATTCCTGCTAAGAAACAGCCTGCCATTGTAACCGAGATGACCACTCCTGTTTTGGTGTTTTCATTTGCTTTTAGAGAGGATGCAATAAAAACTCCTAAAGCTAATCCTGCGAGACTTCCAACAATTGCTAGAAGAATGATTAAAGGAACATGGTTGCCATACTCTACTTTTAAAACCACTATGGTGTATAAAAATAGAAGAGAAAGTCCTATTAGTTGCGTTAAAAAAGCTGCAAAAATACTTGAAAGAAGAAGTTTTCCTTTTTTCGTAGGACTTATAGAAATTCTTTTTCCTGTGTTCGACATATTCGCAAGATTTTGGTTAATGGCTACCATACCAAGAATTCCACCATATAAACAAGTCATAGCAATTAGTGTATAATATTCAATCATCGTGTAACTTAAGTTGTTACTGGAAATATCTTTGATACTTTCTGGAGTTTTTTCTAATAACGTAGCAATTTCTGTATAGATATTTTGGTAGAATTTTTCCTCTAAGAAATAACTTGGCGGTATAGTTTGCCCCTCTTGTGCTTCTAGTAGACTTTCTATTTTCTTTTTAGCAATATTTTCCCCTAACTCTTGATTTTCTATAATTTCTTCTGTTACATATTTTATAATGGTTTCATTAATTCCAGAGGCTCGGATTACAATTTTTGGTGTTTCTTCAAATAGAATGTAGCCATCTATTTCTTCTTTTTCTAGTAATTTTTGGGCCTCATCTTGGTCGGTGTAGCTAATGGTAAACAATTGGTCTTTGTTTTCTTCACTTCCCAAAGTTTCAAATACAGATATTGCAATTTCGTTATTGTTAAATGCTTCATTTTCTATGATGGCTATAGGAATAATGCTTAGTTTTTCGTTTTCTTCGATACTCGAAAATGCCATAGAAAAAAAGGTTCCTAAAATGATTGGAAAAGCAAATGTCCAAAAGATTAACATTTTATTTTGGAATAGAATCTTTAAAGCATATTTAAAATTGTGCATCATTAGTCTCTTAGTTCCTTTCCCGTTAGTTCTAAGAACACATCGTTTAGGGTTGGACGTTCAGAGAATATTTTGGTGTATTTGATACGATTCTCTTTTAGATAGTCTAGTAATTGTACCAAATTGTTTTTGCCTTTTTTATACGTAATAACGAGTAAGCCATTGTTGTAAGAGATTTCTTCTACGTTTTTCAGAGTTTTTATTTTTTCGATATATTTTGGGTTTAAGTCAGAGATTTCAATGGTTACTTTTTCTTCGATATTGGCTAAATTTTTTAATTCATCGGTCGTTCCACTTGCCAGTAAGCGTCCTTTGTCTAAAATGATTACTCTATCGCAAAGAATTTCTACTTCTTCCATGTAATGAGTAGTATACACAATGGTAGCTCCCAAATCTCTTAATTTTTTGATACCATCTAAAATATTGTTTCTACTTTGAGGATCAACAGCAACCGTTGGTTCGTCTAGAAAAATCAGTTTGGGTTTGTGGGCTATTCCGCAGGCGATATTGAGTCTTCTTAAAAGTCCTCCCGAAAGTTGTTTGGGGTAAAACTTTTTGTAGTTTTCTAATCCTACTAGTTTTATAGCGTCTTCAATGTATTCTTTTCTTTTTGCTTTTTCTTTTATATACAAACCACAGAAATAATCGATGTTATCGTAGACATTTAGTTCTTCAAATACAGCGACTTCTTGAAAAACGACTCCTATATTTTTTTTAATTTCGTAAGCATCTGGAGACATCTTTTTTCCAAAAATATTAATCTTTCCTTTTTGGTATTTTAAAAGAGATAAAATACAATTGATGGTTGTTGATTTCCCACTCCCATTTGGTCCTAGAAGACCTAGTATTTCTCCTTCTTGTACTTCAAATGTCAAATCATCGACGGCTTTTACATTTTTGTATTCTTTGGTTAAATTTTGTATTTCAATTACTTTTTTCAAATTCATTCCTCTTTTCTATTTTATATCCTAGTAGCATTTGTCTTACTGTATTTGCTAGTAACGCACTAATTTCTTCTTCACTAAATTGGATGGTTTTTGTTGCAACTAAACAGGCAATACCATGGGTAAATATCCAAACACGTACATGAAACTTTTTTTGTTCTTCGTAAGGAAGCTTTGTTAGGGTTTGGCCTTTTTTTATTATTTCGTCTCCTAGACTATCCGCCATAATAAAGTCAACAGCTTCCAAATCGGTTTGTTGCATAAATAAGATTTTAAAAAACTCAGGAAAGTCACTCGCAAATTGGATATAGGATAATCCTAATTGTTTATAGACGTTTTCTTGGTTCTCTTGCACTTGCATATACTCTTGGTATTTTTGGTAAATTTTTTTATATACTTCTTTGTTTAGTTCTTCCATACTTGTAAAGTTATGGAAGATGGGTTGGACAGAACAACCCAATTCGTGTGCAATTTTTCTAGCATTTACTTCTTTAAATCCTTTTTCTTTTACTATTTCATACGTTCTATTTATAATATCTTCTTTACTAAATTTTCTTATTGGTGGCATACTCTCCTCTTCTTTTTGTATAACGGCTGTTATATATCAGTTGTTATTATTTTAATATAAAAAGAATTCCTTGTAAAGGAATTTGAGTTTCATTTTTGTATATTATGAAAATTTCATCTTACTTAAAATACGCTCCAAGGTATAAATTTCGTCTTCTATAGGATTTTCGTTTTCCACTCTAGAGCTTTCAGACATTGGCCTTCCGTAACGATTCCCACCTGGTACAATTTTTATATTATAAAGATCCGTTCCACTCCATCTAAATTCTAAAAAAGATTGGCAGATACCTTCGTCTCCTAAGTAAAACATTAAAGTGGTGGCAAGTTCAGCTAATTCATATCTTGTATCTAAACGCCTTTGCTGTACTAATGTGTAATATATCTTATCTTTATAGGCAGCAAATTGTGATTTTATTGACACCTGATTATAAGGATTGGTTCCATGTTTTCTTACATAGACAGGATTAGTAGTACGATTGTATACTACATTTCCTACCCAATAGTAATCTTCAAAACGAAAATCTCCTTCTCCACCAACTACTGCAAACACTTCAACTAACTCTTCCATCGAATTAACAATACGATTATTTACAATCTTCTCTTGCATTTCATCTAGTACTTTATTTACTAAATATTTCATTCTTTGTTGTTTTTCGGTTACATTTTTTCTTTTCATATAATATGTGTTTAGATATTCTTCAAAATCTGTTTCAAAAAGTTCGAAAATAAAATCAAATTTTTGTCCTGGAGTATACTCACTAAGCATATTCCATATCGCGTCTAGTTTTACATTGTCATCGTAATCACTTAGAGTAAGTAAATAAGCTGCTTTTTCTTGAATAGTTGCTACATTAAAATTTGCGTTGTATTCTGTTACGTATTCTAAAAGTTTTTCTTGGCTTATCGTTTCTTGTTTTGAAAGTGTGTTAAAAATCACTTTAAAAGGAACCATATCTGCATTTATTATAGCTTTTACAGTTTGTTCTTCTGCTGTGCCTTCTAACTTCAATAAGTCATCCATTATCTTTTCAGACGATACATCGGGTATCAATAAGGAATATACAACTTTTTGTTCTATAGAAAAGTCTGGATTTTTAGTAATAAATGCCAATTTTTCTTCATAGGTAGCTATTTTTGAGCGAGTTATGTATTCCATTGCTTCGTATTTTTTTAGTCCACACTCAGTTAAAACATAGTGAAATATTTCTTGATTACTTGCTATTCCCGAATTTATAATACAATTCATTTTGGTATCTCTATTTATCGTTTTCATTCCTAATACGTAATCAAATAGATTGTTAGGACTCGTAATCCCCGAATGCATTATTTCGTTTATTGTTTGGTTAATGGATAGTTTTGTGTATATTCTAGGTTCTTCTAAACAATAGTCAAATATATTTTGATAACTTGTTAAGCCAGAATGAATAATTTTATTTAGCTTGGTTTCTAATGACATTCCTTCTTGGTCTAGAATCTTACTAAATTCTTCTCTATAAATATTTTCATAAGAAACTTCTGCTGTCTCTTCTCTGAAAATAGATTTTTTTATTTCTCTAAAGTAATTTTCAGCAGTATTTAATTTGTCTTCTAAAAACTCTTCTATTTCTTCTATGATGACAGATTCATAGGTAGTTGTTCTTTCTTCTATATTCTTTATTGCCTCTGTTCCACCCATACTTAAAAAGATTTGTATGGCAAAAGTTACAGAAGAAGAAATCAATCCAAATTTTTCAAAAACAGGATTGTTCCAAATAGAAGTTTCAAATTCTGCTTTTCTATTGAATTCTTTTATTTGATTTAGTGTTTTAATACGATTTGTTTCTAATTCTTTTGCAATTAATTCTTCCCCTAGTGCAATGGTATTTAAAAGGTATTGTTCCAAGTCTTGGTATGGCACTATTTCCATTTTTTCAAATTTTAGAAGAAATTCTCTAATTTTTCCTTCTAAAATATCTGCTACCCAATTATTAATGATATTGCATTCTGGTTTTTGGGGAGTACCATATATTTGTATTGTATTTTCTATTTTCTCTTTTGCAGGAGAAACGATTCTTTCTGCTTCTTTGATTATTTCTGTTTTGGTTTTCTTATAGGCTTCTTCATCGAAATTTAGGTTATTTTCTTTTTTAGATTTTTTGTCTTTATTTAGTTCTACATATTGTTTTGTTAATTTATCTAAAGCTGGCCCATAAATACTTCCAATTACATAAAAAGCATAAATTACAGCAGATACTACTTCTTTTGCTTTACTTTCCATTACACTATTACTTTGTTTACGCATAGAGTTTTCCCCCTTCTTTAAAAAAAACGCCTTTGCCATTGTACAATAATTTAAAAGAAAAGTCAATTTCAGTGAAAGTTTTTTTCGTTTTATTTTTGTAGGTGTTTCAACCCTTTTTTGGCTTGAGAATATTCGTCATGGTGTTTTATTTTATAAAGTTTTCCATCTTTTTTAAAATTAGATCCAGTTTGGTGAAAATCAAAACGAACATTATAATTGTCACAAGTTTCTTTGATATGTTTCACCCAAGCAAAATCACAGATTCGTGCATTATCGTAAGATTCTCCCCCAACAGAAATCATTTCTATTTTTCCAGTTTTTAAATACTTACTAAAATCTATATCTTCTAAAATTGGGGAGGCAAAGATATATCGGTGTCTTATTTTGCATTCTAAAAATAAGGGGATACGTTCATCCGTCTTTTCTTGGTTTTCGCAGGTTACTGCAATTGAAACATTTTCGTATCCATCCTCCCAATCATTTGGGATACAACTTTCAAATCTTTCAATTCTCTTGGTAGGAATTAAAAAAGTTATGTCTTTTCTTTCTTTTATTATTTTCCATGCCTCTTTTCTCCAGACATCTGCTTCTTCTAGAAAAAAATCGGAGGTAAAACAGGTTGCGAGTTCTGTACCTTTCGGAATTTTATAGTTCCCTTGTTTATCTTTTTTTATCGGCAAATTAAAATTGGTTTTGGATTTTGTTATGCTACTTGCATCTTTCTCTCGTAATTTATCCAAATAGTAAACATAACAGTTTTTACATCCTGGACTAATTTTTCGACATCCATGCCATGGGTTCCATTGGTACTTCATAAAACACGTTCTTTCTTTTTTATATATTCTTTAGTTTCTTTATACAATCTAGGCGTTTCTTTTTCTTGTAAGGTAAAATTATTTAATAGTTTCCATATATAATTTTTTCCATAGGTTTGATAAACATATAAAAACATGGTATAAAATTCTCTATAATCTGTATTTTTTCTTTTTTTCATTTCTTCTAATGTCGCAGTAAAAAAATTTGTTTCTTTGTATTGGCTTGAAAGAAATGTTGCTAGTCCTTCCCAGAGCCATATATAACTTTTTGTTGTTGTATACCTGAAGTGACAAACATGGACAAATTCATGAAGTAATAGATGAGCAAAGTCTTTGATTGTTGTATTTTCATAATATTTTATTTTCTTTACTTCTTTTAAAGAAACGACTTCAATTACTGTAGTTTCATTTATTTTTTGAATTGAACCAATTCTATTTTGATTTTCTATAGCAAATACGTTTCTATATTTTTCTAAATCCAGCCATAATCTTAGTGTTACTTTGGGAACAAATTTTGTAAATGCAAAAAAGTCTAAAATGGGCTTTATTTCATTTTTTAAGATAGCAATTGCTTCTTCTATGTAAGGTAAGTCACAGGTATTATATTCGATTATTATTTCTTCTAGTTCTTTTTTCATTTGTAATCCTTTCTAACTACTTATTATAACACGCCCACTCCATCTATGTACTAGAGGAATAGTCTATATAGTAAGGGAGGAAATTATGATAGAACAGATATTATCAATGCATCCAATTGTACAAGCAGGACTTGCTACCCTATTTACTTGGAGCGTTACGGCGATTGGGGCATCTTTGGTCTATTTTTTTAAACGTATCAACAAAAATTTAATGGATGGAATGCTTGGATTTGCGGCTGGTGTTATGATTGCAGCGTCTTTCTTTTCTTTGATTGCACCTGCGATCGATATGGCCGAAAATCTAAATTTAATTCCATGGCTAATTGCCTTTTTAGGTTTCTTTGGCGGAGGTTTATTACTTTTTATAGGGGATAAGATTTATGATGTTTATGAAAAGAGGCATCCTTTAAAAGAAGGCATGACTAGTTATAAGCGAGTTGTTATGCTTATCAGTTCCATAACACTTCATAATATTCCAGAAGGAATGGCTGTTGGAGTAGCTTTTGGTTCTGTTATTTATGGGCTGGATGGCGCAACCCTTGCTGCTGCTTGGACTTTGGCACTTGGAATCGGACTTCAAAATTTTCCAGAGGGAACTGCTGTATCTATGCCACTTCGGCGTGAGGGAATGAGCAGAAATAAGTCTTTCTTTTTAGGACAAATGAGTGGTATTGTTGAACCAATTGCTGGAATACTAGGAGCTTTACTCGTTATAAAAATGCGTATTCTACTACCTTTTTTATTAGCTTTTGCAGCGGGAGCGATGATTTATGTGGTTGTGGAAGAATTAATCCCAGAGAGTCAAACCAACAAAAAAAAGGATTTAATGGCATTATTTACACTTATCGGTTTTTCCGTTATGATGATTTTGGATATTGCATTAGGTTGAAAAAACTTGCTTTTTACGGCAAGTTTTTTATTTAGCCTATTAAAAACCTAGATTGACCCCCTCTATCAAATAGATAAAAAGATAAAATACTTCGTCCTGACTTATTACTACAAAACACTTATCACTAGAAACATTTTTTAGCAAATATCCTATTATTCTATCCACTTAATTATTTGCACTAACTAACTCAGACTTTAATCTAAAAATTACATATTGTCAATTATCAATTCCAGAATCAAATGCACTTAATAAAAATTTATCTGATTCATATACATTGCTTTCACTCATTAAATCTATTTGACTTTCCTACCGTCTCCATTCTCTTGAAGAACCTTTCGCACCAGCACATACATATTATTTGCTTCTAAATTCACAACAAGAAAATATAGTTTGATAAAAATGCATATGATTATCAAAAGCTGGTTTTACATACTCATTTAATACTTGAGATAAAATTGTTTGCTTCTTTTACTATTATAATATTCTTCTGTTGTTAAGGTATCATTCATTTATAACATAAAATAATTATTTTTCCCAAAAAACTTAGCAACAAAATAGAGTTTACTAGAAAATTTTAAAAGTTAAACAAAAAAAGAATGACAATAGTCAATCTTAAAATAATAATTTATTTTTTCTTAATTCAAAATCCAAAGATTTTTTACTAGTTGTATCATTAATTGCTTTATTAACAGAAACACCTGCTTTTAATACAACAATAGGACGAATTCCAAAACTAGTTGTACTATTATGCCAACCCTTTCATTTTTATAAACTTCACCAAATCCATATAATAACTCACCAGTTACACTTACATTCCGACCATAACAATATAACCACCCATAATGACAACGTAAATATGCACATGAGACTAACCAATACTCAACTGGAGTTTCACTTTAAAACCTCTTGTCTACCATCCCCAAACTTGATTTTAATAAAAAAATTACTTTATATAATCATAATTTGAATAACATTAAAAAATTAGTATTCAATGTTATTCCTTCTAAATACTAATTTTTATATGGTTGCCCTAACATTATATTTAACATTTAAAAAAAGCTTTCGTCGAACCATGTCGAATCGCTTGCAAAAGAATAAAAACACATTATAATACGAACTCGTGTTACTTAGTTCACCAACAAACCAAATTCAGGGGGTTTTTGATTCAACTAATTTTAAAATAAAACTAAGTAACACAATCTACATTTTTAAAGTAAAAGAACTATACATTCCTCCCCGTACAGTTCTTTTATTTTTTATAAATATCCAATGCTTTTCTTACACCTTTATAAGGAAGCAAAGCACAAGTCTTTCTATTTCCTTGCTTATAAATCGTATTATAAACAATTCCCTCTCCTAACACTTCTTCATTATATTCACACTCGTTTACCATAGATTCAAAATGAGAAATATAAGATTCTGCCTCTTCTATCGTTTTTCCAAGCAAATTTATAATCATAATAGAAGTCGAAGAAGTAGAAATAGCACACGCTTCTCCTTGAAACTTAATATCCTTAATAACACCATCTTCTACTAAAAGATACAAATCTATGTTATCAATGCAAGATTCATTATTGGTATTTACTTTTATATAACGTTCATCTTGAACGCTCTCTTTATTTTTAGGATTTTGATAATGATCTAAAATAATAGCACGTCTTAAATTTTCATCCATTATAACATCTCCTTCAAAATTTTTTCTTTATCACTTAAAAGTTCCACTAATGCATCAATTTCTTCAAATGTATTATAAAAATACAAACTAACACGAATCGTATTATTAACTCCTACTTCTTTTTTTAAAATTTTTGCACAATGATTCCCTGCTCTCACACAAATATTATATTTATTTAAGTAGTACGCTACATCTTGACTAAAAATATCTGCAACATTAAAAGAAACTATACCACTATCACTCTCAATATTAATAATATCTAAATGAGGTATTAAAATCAATTTATCAATCAAATACTGCCGCAAAGTTTTTTCATAATCTGCAATTTGTTCCATTCTGGTACGATTTAAATAACGAATAGCTTCTCCAAAAGCAATAACTCCTGCAATATTCGGTGTCCCTGGCTCTAATCTTGTAGGCAAACCTTTTAAAAATACGGAAGATTCATTATCAAAAGATTCATTCATTCCTCCCCCTAAAATAAGTGGTTCGACATTTTCTAAAAGTTCTTTTTTTCCATACAAGACACCAACACCTGTAGGTCCACACATCTTATGAGCAGAAAAAGACATAAAATCAATATCTAAATCTTGGACATCTGTTTTTATATGACCAATACTTTGTGCGGCATCTAAAACAACAAAAATATTATGTTGATGAGCAAATTATGTAATTTCCTTGATAGGACGAATATCTCCAATAACATTAGTAATATAAGCAAG
>CAQBKK010000024.1 GCA_948760655.1 uncultured Bacilli bacterium
TTTTTATGAAACCTTTCTAAACCTTCTGGGTTTCCTTTACTTAATGTACCCCCCCTAGAATTAGGGATATACCCAAAATAATTTATCACTGAATTGTTGAAATATCTAAAACTTTATGATTTTCATCCACTAAAAATTTGATATTAATACTCTTAGTTTTTAATACATTTTGAAATTCTGGCTGAAGTAAATATGTTATAGCATATCGTTTTTCATTTTTCAACAAATCATTAATAGATAACCAAAATGACTCATTTTCATTAAATTCTTGAGGAAATCCATTATATTTTGTTGCAATAAACACTTCCATATTATAGATTCTATCTGGATATTCTACAATTATTTTCCCCAACTTTTCTAATTCACTTATGTCAATGCCAGTTTCTTCCTTAAATTCTCGCACAGCTGCCTGTTGTGAAGTTTCATCCAGTTCAATTTTTCCTCCTGGTATGTCAATATATCCAACATTATCTACTTTATATACAGATTACCAAATTGTCTTCTATTAAAAAGGTCCTTACAGCATTTCTTATATTTTTATGCATAGCATATCCTTCTACTCATATTATTTTTCTTTTTTAATTTTCGTTTTCAAGAATTCGATTCATCTCACTTAATTTATTTTCTAATAATTTTTTATCAATTAATTTTAATTTATATTCAGAAATTAATGTTTGAGACATATTTTTACTAAGTGAATATTCAACTATGTTTTTATCTTTAGAACTGCATAAAATTACTCCAACACTTGGATTTTCATTTTTCTTTTTAACATCTCTATCTAATGCTTCTAAATATAAATTCATCTTTCCTAAATATTCTGCTTTAAATTCGCCTAATTTTAATTCAAAAGCAACAAGACAAGATAATTCTCTATTAAAGAATAATAAATCTATGAATAAGTCGTGATTTCCAACTTGGACTCTATACTCCTATAAAGGTGAAATCTTTTCAACTTCTAAAATAAAATCCTTTAAATTTTTTACTATAGCATTTTTTAAATCTTTTTCTGAATACTCATTTGGTAAGTCTAAAAATTCTAAACTATAAAGATCTAAAATCCTTGTGTCTGGGTAATCATCTTCATCAATAGTTTTATTAGTAGTTGGAAGTGCATTACCTTCTGATAATAGATATCGCTCATAATAAGCAGAAGTAATTTGTCTATCTAATTCTCTTTTTGAATAATTTTCCTTAATAGATAATTGTAAATAAAAATGTCTTTCTTCAATAGATTTAGAACCACTTAAAATTAATAAATTATTTGTCCAATTTAATTGCGTCACCAGTGGTGTCGCAATCTCATCATCTTTATATGTTTTATAAAATTGTACCATTCTTTCAATATTTCTTTTTGTAAAACCTTTTATGGATGGATAATTAGTTTTCATAAAATCTGCTGCTTTTGTAGTTATTTTGTCTCCATAACTACCATTTTCTATTAACTCATATAAAAATTTTCCAACCTCTAAATAAAATAAAATCATTTCTTCATTTACTTTTCTATAAGCATTATTTTTTCTTCTTTCAATCATATCAATAATTTGATTAAAATTTGCATCTAACATAAAATTGTTCACCATCCTTTAGTAAAATTAGATAAACTACTATAATAAAATTATAACTTAAACCTCAAATAATTACCATAAAATTACAGAAATAGTTAAATTTTTTATTACAACAGGATATGGGAATGCACCACGAAATAATAAAGGACTTATAATATAAGGAGTTCTATTGCATATAAGGGACACCAACAACCATTTTTGCACTTGCAAAAACAACTATTTTTCTATTATTTATAGTTGATATTTCTTGAGCATATTATTATTTATCTTATTTTATAAGACTTTTATCTTCACTATTTTTCAACTATTTAGTTATTTTTCTATATTTTGGGTATATCCTTTATTCTGCCCCCCAGAAGACTTTTTCTGGTTGGGAGGATTTTTCCTATTTTTTTCATTTCTTTTCCTCCTCCATAATTTCCATTACTGCAAGAAAAAATTATTACCAAAAAATTAAAAAAACATATAATACCATAGGTGATTATATGTACAATAAAGGACCATGTTGCCCACCTCCAAATAATCGTGGGGGAGGATTTTTTACCATACTAGCTATATTTGCACTTTGCATTCTAATTTTTTATCAAGTTATTCTAACATTAATCTTACCACTTCGTTTCAATATATTTATTCTTCTAATTGAACTTTTTCTATTAATTTTTCTCTTGTATCGTGTAGTATGGCCGCACTAACTCTTCACTAATATAAAGATAATCCATCGCTTCTCTTACCTTTTGACAATTTTGAAATTCACTGCCTTCAAAAGAAATTTCTTTAGGTAAAGAAATGAGAATAAAAAACAATTTTTTTTCATCATCAGTTAATTTTACTTTCTCTAAATACTTAGAAAATAAAACTTCAAAATTAACATGAAAATATTCTTTTTGATAAAGCCCTACTAAATCAACAATAGGAGTATCCACACGATAGTTTTCCCAGCTAATTAAATAATCTTGATTTCCTTTTATGAAATGCTCTAATGATAAATTGTTATGAATATAAGAAATTCTTTTTTTAGTTTCTTCTTTTACCATAGAAAACCATTGATCCAGTTCTGATTCCACAAAAGATAAACATGAAAAGATTTTAGAAATATTACGAATAAAAGAATAATGAGAAGGAGACATATAAATCTCTTTTTTTATTGTTTCATAAAGTTCATTGTAATAGTGATTCAAATAAACGATATTACTTTTAATAGTATCATAAACTGTTTTAAAATCATCTTCTGTAACATTCTTATAATAAGTCGTTTTATTGTGCAAATTAGCAAGAACTTCTATTAAATCAAGAGCTTTTTGCTCATAAGGCATGGAAACTCCCGATACATAATGATATACATTTACATCTTGTCTAGCATCATCTACTAAAGGCGGAAAATTAGTAAAACTACGACTTTCTAAATATGAAAACAACTCTCGCATATCCTTCTCTTTTTTTTCCTTAATAACAAAATCTCCAGAAGTTGTATTCAAAATTGTAACATTTCCCTGTATGGTATAACGATAAGGTTTATATATTTTTTTTAATACTTCAATAGATTTATTCATCACTTGCTGGAATAATAATTTTATCCCCTGGAGTAATAACTTCTACATTATTGTAAGCTTTTATTGTATTTACATCTGTTCCATACAAAGTACAAATGCTCTCCATAGTATCTTCTTCACTTACAATATGAATATGATAAGTTGTAAACTCATTTTCTGTTATACTAGCAGAATCCAAAATAATTTCTTGACTTTCTTCTCCTATTCTTTCTTCTTCCTCTTCGACTTCTTCCCTATTTTCATTTTCTTCTGAAAATAAATGGTTAATTTCCTCAATTACAGCTTCTTTTACTTCTTCGGTTTCAATAGCTCGCATCTCTTCTATAGATTCCTCTTCTACTTTTTCTTCACTTTCTTCTACTTCTTCCGCAGTTACTACAAATTCAATATTAATTTTTAAAATTGCATCCGAAATAACTTCATAAGTAAAATCAGTAATTTCAAAATCAATGGAATCACGAATCACTTGATCAGTAACAGCTACTGCAAATGGTAATTTATACTGAAATGATTCTTTATTTACACTCACTTCATGACTTTTAAATTCTCCAGAAACAATAAAATTCCCCTCAATTTCAGAACTTTCTGTATCCATTTCATGTTCTAAAGATATACTACATATTTCTGCTATTCTCTTATCAAATACAATTTCTTTTGTATAAGGTACTATACTTTTCACTTTCTCACCCTTTCTTATTCAAATTCTATGAAAGGAAATTTTTTTTTATGAAAAAAAACAAAAAAAAGAGTACATATTGTACCTTCTTCATTCAAACAGAGCATGATAAATATCAATATAATTATCTACCTCTATAATTTCTAATTTTTCTAAAACTTCACTCGGAAGTTCTTTTAAGTCATTATGATTATCCTTTGGAATAAATACTTTCTTTATTCCTTCATTATAAGCACCAATTAACTTTTCTTTCAGTCCACCTATTTTTCTTACAAATCCATTTAAAGTAATTTCCCCTGTCATAGCAATTAGTTTAGAAATTGGCCGATTTCTTCCTAAGCTAAGTAAAGCAGTTGTGATTGCAATCCCTGCACTAGGTCCATCCTTTTTTATTGCTGCATCTAGCATATGCACATGTACAGTCATTGTTTTATAATCATAGGTATCAATTTTAAAAATATTTTTATGAGCAAGTAAGTAACTTAAAGCAACTTCAATACTTTCATCCATTACTTGTTCTACACGACCTGTAACTTTTATTTTGCCATTACCAGTATAAAACGCGCTTTCAATTGGCATGACTTTTCCACCAG
Organism: uncultured Bacilli bacterium; assembly: GCA_948760655.1. Next base: position 4,388 of record CAQBKK010000024.1, read on the forward strand.
TATCGTTAATAGCAAGAGCATTTACTACTCCTACTACCTGCTTAGGTAAGAAAGCATTACGATAAAACTCTCCTACACCTAAAAGTTCTTCTAATAATTCATGTGTTAATTTAACATCAGAAATATTTCCACGAACAATTAATTTTCGTACAATACTTGTAAGCACTCGTCCTAGATCTCGAACACCTGCTTCACTTGTATAATACATAACAATCTCTTTTAAAATTGCATCTGTTAATTTAATATCCTTAGCACTTATTTTATGTTCCTTATAAATAGTAGGAAGCAAATACTTTTTTGCTATCTCTACCTTTTCAAATAACGTATAACTAGAAAGTTCTATCACTTCCAAACGATCATACAAAGGATAAGGAATATCATAAATAGAATTGGCTGTAAGTACAAACAAAACATTTGACAAATCAAATTCTTCTTCAATATAATGATCAACAAAAGTTTTATTCTGTGACTTATCCAAAATATCGAGTAACGTACTCGCAGGATCTCCTTTATAATCCTTAACCATTTTATCAACTTCATCAATTAAAATTAAAGGATTATTGGTTCCACATCTTTTAAGGCCTTCTATTATTTTCCCTGGGCTCGCACCCAAATACGTCCTTCTGTGTCCAATCAAAACAGAACTATCATTTAATCCTCCTACACTTATCTTATAAAACTTCTTGTGTAAGGCTTCTGCAATGGATCTAGCAAACGTTGTTTTTCCAACACCAGCAGGTCCAATGAAACACAAAATAGGACTGTCTACCAATGGATTTCGTTTTTTTGCTGCCATATATTCTATAATCTTGGCCTTAGCCACTTCCATTCCATAATGGTTTTTGTTTAAGCTACATTGAATACGTTCTAAATCTTCTTCATCCATGGAGCTCATATGCCATGGCAACTTCAACATCCAATCCAAATAATTACGAATAGTAGCAAGTTCCGGACTTGCATCACTCGTATACGCAAACCTTTTTATCTCCTCTTGTATTTTTTCCTTTACTTTAATGCTTTTGAGATGTAAATTTTCTAATTTGGCAGTAAAATCTTCTACTTCTCTTTCTTTTTCATCGTTTTCTCCAAGTTCCTCTTGGATACTTCGAAGTCTCTCTTTTAAAATAAATTCTCTTTGACTATTTTCAAGACCAGTTTGCAATTTTTGATCCAATTTTTGATCTAATTTTATAACTTCCAACTCAAGATTCAAATCTTCAATCAAACTTTTCCCACGAAGAATGGGATTAATTTCCTCAATATATGCCATTTTTTTCAAAAAAGAAATTGGTAAAAAGGCAGCAATAATATCTGTAAGTTTATTCAAATCTTTTATATCTTTTATAAGATTTAAAATACTATTTGATACTCCTTGCCCACTTCTAACGTATTCCTCCATTAAGGAATGAAGCTTCCTTTTGACTGCCAAAGCTTCTATTTCATCTAATTTAGGTACCTCTAATTTAAGATATTTACACTCTAAAATATCTTGAACTTTGGAATCATTCTGTACAGACTTTACTCCTGCTCGAAAAAGACCTCTTAGAGTTACTCGTAAATTTCCATTAGGAAGTTCCAATTTACTTTTTACTTTTGCAACGACAGCAACTTTAGGTAAATCACTAACTTCTGGTATTTCTTCCATTTGATCAACTGGAGTTAATACAACAATTTCTCCGCGATGATGCTCTGTTGCTAAACGCACAACTTCCCGGGTGATATCATTGTTTAATTCAAGTTTAACCTCTTGGTTAGGGAGTAGAAGTAAATTTTTAAGTAACATTACGGGTAAATTATTTTTCATGTCTCATCTCTCCCTTGAAGTTATGGTGATTATTATAACGATTTCCCAAAAGAAAGTAAATGCTATTTACATTTTTTTACAACCAATTTTTGCTAGAAAAAAAACTCGTTATTAAAAAAATATTCTCTTTATTTCCCTCACCATTTTAGAAATTAGGAATGGCTAAGAAAAGAATACTTTCTAATTCCTTCTAAGAAACTTCAACGCATTATTTATAGTTGAAATTATTTGCAAAAGTCATTTTTAGATAATCAATTGTTTCTTTTGGAAAATCATAAAATGAGCATTTCCTACTCTTTAAATTATTGCCTACTTAATCATTATTTAAAGTTTTTTGACAAAAAAAGAGACATTAAGCTCCCTTAATAATCTCTATAGCATTACGCATTTTTATATCGTATTTTACAATATCTAAACTTCCATAAGCTTTTAAAAGTTCTTCTTTAGAAATTCCATAATTGCTAGCCATTTCTTCTGCTTGTTTGTCTGCCTCTTCATCCGTTACTTCAATTTTTTCTACTTCAGCCACTTTCTCAAGTAAATAACGGTATTTTACACGTTTTGTAGCTTCTGGTTCCATTTGCTCATGTAGTTTTTCATGTGTCATACCAGTAAACTCAAAATATTGTTCTATATTTAATCCTTGCATTCTAAGTTGCTCTTCAAATTGATGAATCATACGATGCACTTCATCATCTAGTATTTCTTCATTTATATCGACTTTCATATTATCACTTGCTTTTGCAAGACAATCTTCAATATATTGATCTTCAATCTCTGTTTCTTTACGAGATTTTATAGCTTCTTCTATTTTACTTTCTAATTCACTTGGCGTTTTTACATCATCATACCCTAAATCCAAATAAAAATCTTCATTAAGTTCTGGTAAAACTCTTTCTTTAATTTCATTAATTTTAACAGTAAAGGTAACTTCTTTATTTGATAAATCTTTGGCATAATTTTCTGGAAATTTTAAATTTAACTCTTTTTCTTCTCCAACCTTCAAACCGACAAGACCACTTTCAAAACCTGGAATAAAGGTATTAGACCCAATTTCCAATGGATAATTCTCTCCACTTCCACCTTCTAATTCTTTACCATCTACAACACCCTTAAAATCAATAACAGCTGTATCTCCATTTTCAATCTTACTTCCGTCGCTTTTTACTTTAATTTCTGCATATTTATTTTGTAAAGTTTCAATTTCAGTTTTAATTTCTTCTTTGGTTACTTTTGCCTCTGGTTTCTTAATTTTTAAATTTTTATATTCTCCTAAAGTTACTTCTGGTGCTCCAATCAAAGTAAACTCTAAAACACATTCTTTATCATTAACGGATTTAACATCCAATTTTGGTTCACAAACAGGAGTAATATCTGTTTCTTTTAATACAATTTGATAAGCATCCTCTACTGCCTTATCAATCGCATCCATAAATAAAGATTCTATACCAAACTTTTTGATAAACACATCTTTTGGTGCAGCCCCTTTACGAAACCCATCAATCTTTGCATCTTTGTTTTTCTTTTTATAAGCGCTATCCAAACACTTTTCCCATTTTTCTCCATCTACTTTTATTTCTTTTACGATTACATTTTTCTTCATACTAAAAAATCCTTTCAACACGTTTATTATACATAAGGCTTATTAAAAAAGCAATTCCTTTCTTTGTGTACAGAGAAAAGAAAAAATTGTAACAAAGTACAATTAGGCAATATCTGATATAGTTACACTAAAATTTCCATTAGGAGAAATAACTTCCACAACTTCTCCTTTTTTATGTCCAATAATTGCTTTCCCAATAGGACTTTCATTAGAAATTTTATTTTCAAACGGATCGGCTTCTAAAGAACCTACGATTTTATATTCTTCTCTATCTCCATCATCATAAGTAATAGTAACTGTATTTCCAACATGTACAGCATCACTATCTGTTGCATCAGCAATCGTACAATGTTCTAATTTAAATTCTAATTCTTTAATTCTAGCTTCTAATTGAGCTTGTTCATTTCTTGCGGCATCGTAATCACTATTCTCAGATAGATCTCCAAGAGCTCTAGCTTCTTTTAAGGCTTTAATCACTTCTGGTCTTTTTTCTGTTTTAAGAGCATTTAGTTCTTGCTCCAACGCTAAATAACCTTCTGCTGTTAGCATAATATTTTCAACTTGTTTCATAACAATTCCACCTTCTAAAAATTCTTTCTAAGAATACTATAAATAATTCTTTTTGTCAAATACTTTTATGCGCATCATATCATATTTTTTGAGTTCTAAGGAAATAGGCATTTTTATTATCATTTTAGGGTGATTGGCCACTTCTAACCTTTCTCCGTTTTCATCGTAAATTTCCTCTATTTTATACGTAAACGTCTCAATAGAGGGACCGAAAAATTCCACAATATCCCCTACTTTAAAATAATTCCTCTCCTCTATAGTGACCATTTGTGTTTCTTTATCATAAGAAAGCACCAATCCCAAAAAATCTTGATTCGATACTTCCTCTCTTCCAAGAAAATATTGTTCCTCTTTTCCTGGCATTTTATCAATAAACTGTGGCGCAGATTCTCGATTTGCCACTCGATTTAAAACATCTAAATAATATTTTGTATCTTTCTCCATTAAAGTATGCGTTAAAATTTTATCAATGATTCGACGATACGCCAAAATAACAGTAGCAATATAATATATGCCTCGCATACGTCCCTCTACTTTAAAAGAATTGACTCCAACATTTATCATAGTCTCTATATATTCTATTAAATTTAAGTCTTTTGGTGTCATACTATAATATTGCTCTTTTTTGGGATAACGGAAAGTAAAACGACAAATCTGGGCACATCCTCCACGATTAGAATCACGATTCGTACAATAATTGGATAATACACAACGTCCTGAAAAAGAAGTACACATAGCCCCATGAATAAAACACTCAAGTTCTAAGCCTGTCGCTTCTTTTATTTTTTTTATATCTTCTAGATGTGCTTCTCTTGCTAAAACCAAACGACTCACTCCTAAATCTTTATAAAAAAGAGCCGCTTCACTATTTAAAATACTTGCTTGGGTAGATACATGAACTTCAAAATGCAATCCTAATTCTTTTGCTTTTTTCATTACCAAAATATCACTTGCAATAATGGCATCAATACCTGCACAATCTAACTCTTTTAAATACTCTTCTAGACCATTTAATTCTTCCTCATGAAAAAGAATATTGACTGTTATATAAATTCTTTTTTCTAATTTATGAGCAAATTCAACTGCCTCTTTTATTTCCTCTAACGTAAAATTGTCAGCGTTTGCACGAAGACCATATTTTTTCCCAGCACAATAAACTGCATCTGCTCCATATAAAAATGCAATCTTTAATTTTTCTAAATCTCCTGCTGGAGCAAGTAATTCTACTCTTTCCATAAAACGCTACCTCTTTTCAATTTTTCATATTATATTTCTAAAAACTTCTGTAACATTTTTCATTTCATTTTCAGAAGATAGAATAGTAATTAATAAATTTTTCTCTTTATTTAATAGAATATATTGTCCATTGGCTCCATCTCGAAAGATAAAACCATCTCTTGAAATAAAGGTATAATAACCTATACCAATTTTCGGTAAAACTCTTTCTTTTTTATATAGTGATGGAGTTTCCATTTGTAGTTTACACATTTCATTTATCCATACTTTTGGTACAATTTGAACACCATTATATACCCCATCATTTAATAATAATTGTCCTATTTTATGAAAATCACTATGTTTTAAAAATAGCCCTGTTGCCCCACTACAATATTTCCCATAATTTCCCCATACATATTCATGAATATTTAACGGATTAAATAGATTTTCTTTTATAAAATCTGCTAGATGGATACCAAATTTTTCTTGAAAAAAAACAGATAAAATAAATGGTTCGGCATTGTTATAAGCAAATCTAGTCCCGACATTATAAGGAATATCATAATTGAAAACATAATCAACTAACTTCTCTTTATCTATATCGACTATAAATCGTTCCGACATCATTTGCTTTTCATATCCCGTTGTATGCATTAATAAATGTCTTATGTTCCATTTCTTTATTTTTTCTATATTATTTTCATTTTCAAATTTTACTATATCTTTTATTACAGGATATAGAAGGGTATCTAAAGACAACATATTCCTATCTATTGCAATACCAATCGCCATAGCAACTAATATTTTTGCACAACTTCTTAATTCATGTAAGCATTCTTTATTATAAAATACTTTATCTATCTTACCCTTTTGTTCTACAAAAATACTATCAATAGATAAACTAGATAATGTTTTAGAAAGATTCTCTACATTCTTCTTAATTGCGTTTATATCAATTTGGGCATCTTTCTTCAAGCTATAATAGGTTTTCTTATCTAGGAATCCCTTATCACTTATCGTAGACATATCTTTCCCTTTCAAAACACGCTCTAACGTTTCTTTATCTAAACCTAAAGGATTAATAAAATGATACAAAATATTAGCATGGGAAATACTTCTATAATCAGCGAAATTTTTAGCATATAAAACTGTACCATAATCATTTTCAACAGCTAAAAAAGAATGAGAAGAAATCGGTTCTTCCAATATTTTTTCCTTTTGTTTTTCTAAGCCAAATTCTTCTTGAAAATTAGTAAGCAACTTTCTTCTAGAATACATGGCATCCACTAAACTAAAATATGGAACGACTAAAGGTTTACAAGCACCATCGGCTATTTTTATTATTTCTTCTTTTGTAATATCTGTACTAACAAGAACACTATCTACATATTCTAAATAATAATTAACGGAAGTAACATTTGTAGTATTATGATTTTGCATATAAATAAGTTTTAAAGAAAGTTCTAAATCTTTGACAACCTTTAATACCCCCCAATCAGTAAAACAAATGCCTAAAATATTTTTATTGGTAGAAGCTAAGACTTCTTTTAATTTAGCAATTCCTTCTTGATCAAGAATACGATTTACAAAAAGATAAGAATTTGGAACTTCAATTTGACTCATTTGAAATGTTTTTGGAAACCCTACACTTAAGTCCTTAATCGGAAAAAGAAAGTTAATACTATTAACTTTCAAATCTAAAAACGTAGTATCTGTAACAACAAGTAAATAAGAATTAGTTTTCATTTTTTCTTCTACTAACACTGATGCCATCTCCTACATCAATGAATTCTGTTTCAAATTCTTCATTTGTTTTTAAAAACTCTACATAACTTTCTATTTTATCAACTATTCCACGCAAATTTTTACTTTCAATTGTTTCTTTTTTTCCAACATACCCATGAAATTTTAAATTATCTGTAACAATTACTCCTCCTGGTGCCAAAAAATATTGGAATTTTTCAAAAAATTTCTTGTATTGCCCTTTTGCTGCATCAATGAATATTAAATCATAAGTAACACCTGTTAAATTTACCTCAAATGCATCTTGAAATACAACATTTACTTCTTTATCAAAACCACATTTTTTTACATTTTTTAAGCATTCCATGTAACGAACTTCATCACGTTCAATCGTTGTTACTTTCACTTCTTTACTAGCAGATGCCATTAAAATAGCAGAATAACCAATTGCACTTCCTAATTCTAAAATATTTCTGACATTATTTGCTTTAATATATTTCATAATATAAGCAATGGTATCTTTCTCAATAATCGGAACATTTTTTTCTTTTGCATATTGTTCCATTTCTAAAATATACTGTTTCATAAAACTTCTCTCCTTAATTTGTCGCACAAATACTTTTCAATTCTCTTGTTTTATTTAAATGATCCATGTACTCTACAGTAAAGAAAGTTTCCCCTGTACATGTATTGGCAACAAAATAAACATAATCTGTATCACTTGGATTCAATACTGCTTCAATAGCTCCAACAGAAGGATTTCCAATCGGACCAATTGGTAATTTTCCAGCCATACTACTATCTGTTGTACGGGTATTATAAGGATTTATTATATTTAAATCATTTCTTGTAAGACCTTCACTACGTGATTTTTGTACGGCATAGTAAGTTGTTGTATCCATTCCCAAAGTCATACCCAATTCTAATCTTTTATATATAACTTGAGCAAATTTTGCTCGATCACTTTCATTTGCACCTTCTAGTTCCACAATGGAAGCCATAGTAAGAATTTCATGAATAGAATACTCACTACTCGTTAAATCCAAAGTAGATAATTTTAATTGTGTATTATCTAACATTTTTTCAAGGATGTCTTCTATACTTGCTGATTCTAATATTTCATAAGTATCAGGGTAAAGGTATCCCTCCAGTGCATAATAAATATTACCATTTAAAATCGTATCTGTCAAAAAATCATACTTTTCAATCATTCTTTTTGTAAAATCAGGGCTCTTCAAAACTTCTTTTACTTCTTCTTCTGAATAGTTAAACTTTGTAGCAATTATCTTTATTAAATCATTTACATTTTTTCCCTCCACAAAAGTAAAACTAATCGTTTCAATTTTAATATCTCCATTATGAATTTTTTTTATCATTTCTGTTGGAGTCATACTACGATCTAATTCATACGTTCCTGCTTGTAAATTTAAATCACTATTAAAAAATAAATACAAAAGAAGGGCATATTTACTACGAATTAAACCTGCTTCTTTTAAGTTCTCTGCTATTGTTATTTTACTGGCGCCATTTTGTACAACAAAAGACACATTTTCACTTTCACGACTGACACTTTGCATGGCATACCCATAAAATCCTAAACTAGCAAACACAAGAATAAGAACTAGCAAAAATAAAACAATTACCCATTTTCTTAATTTAATTTTTTTCATCTACTTCACCTTCTAATTTACTTAAAAATGCTTCAATGGTATTCCATTCTTCTTCCGTTTCAATAGGCATCAATTCTTTGTTTCGACCTGTTTTATCATAAACATTAGCAAAAACACGCATCTTTCCATTTTCTTTTACATGATCTGTATACACAACATAACTTTTTTTGGTTTGATCTGAATCAAATTTAAAAATAATTTCGTAATTTGTTACTTTTCCTTTATCATCTTTTGCAGTAAAAACACTATTTTTAATATCCATTTTATTCCCTACTTTCTTTTTAGATATGTATCTAATATAATCGCAGCAGCATAGCTATCAATTACTTTTTTTCTTTTTTTTCTTTTGGTATCAGTAAAAAGCAAAATATTCTCAGCTTCTACAGTTGATAATCTTTCATCAATAAGTATAATCGGCAAATCAAAGGAAGTTTCTAATAAACTTTTGAATTCTTCTGTTCGTGCTACAGCAAACCCTTTTGAATTATTCATATTCTTAGGATACCCCAAAACAAATACACCAATTTCTTTTTCTAAAACAATTTTCTTTATGCTTTCCAGTAATTCTTCATACGTTTCAAATCGAATTGTTTTATAAGGAGAGGCAATTGTATTGGTCTTATCACTAAGAGCAATTCCTAAGGTTTTTGTTCCCAAATCAAGTCCTAAATATCTCATTTTAAATACTGCTCCAATAAGAATGCTATAATAAGTTCTCGATCAATTTCTTGAATAAGTTCTCGTGCATCCTTGTAATTAGATATATACCCAGGATCCCCGCTTGTTAAATATCCTACTAGTTGATTCACTGGATCATACCCTCTTTCAAGCAATGCTTGATATACTTTCTTAATTGTATACTCTAATTGCGCTTGCTTAAATAAAGTAATATCAAACAGACACGTTTTATCATCCATAATACACCTCTTATACTATACAATAGTGTAACAAAAGATAAAACAGATTACAAGAATACATCATTTTTAAAATAGCTTTTTATTGAAAAAAAGAAAAATTTTATCTATAATGCTTATAATTTATAAAATATTGAATATATCATTAATAGGAAGAGGATGAATATGAAAAATAAAAAGATTATAATTTCTATTTTAGGATTAGCTCTACTTTTAGTAGGTTCCATCGCGTTTTTTAAACAACCTAAAGAAACAGATTCACTAAAAACAGAAAAACTAGAAGGAACGCTTCTTACCATGACCCAAAACTCCATTACCTTACAAGATGAAAACAATGGAATATATACTTTTAATCTTGAAAATCCTGATGCCCATATCGGCGATAAAATCGTTTTAGAATACACTGGAATATTGGAAAAAGAAAAAAATAAACAAAGTGGAACCATTACAAATTACACCATTACCAATACTGCTAATAACACAATCGAATTACCATCAGAGTGGATGGAAGAAGGAATTTTTAAAAAGGAATATGAAAAAGCCTATAAAAAATTAAGCACTCTTACTTTAGACGAAAAAATTGGACAATTATTTTTAGGAAGATACGATGATTCAAATGGCCTTGAAGATATAAAAAAATATCATCTTAGTGGATTTGTATTTTTTGAAAAAGACTTTCTAAATAAAACAACGGAAGAAGTAAAAAAAGTAATAAATACCTTACAAAATACGAGTAAAATCCCCCTTCTTACAGCAGTAGATGAAGAAGGAGGAAAAGTAGTACGCATCAGTTCCAATCCAAACTTAGTAAAAGAACCTTTTAAATCATCTCAAGAACTTTATAAAAATGGAGGATTTGATGCTATAAAAGAAGACACAATAAATAAAAGCAATGTACTCAATCGTTTAGGCTTAAATGTTAACTTAGCACCAGTGGTAGATGTTGTAACAAAAGAATCCTCTTATATGTACCAAAGATCATTTGGAAAAAACACAAGTTTAACTTCGACGTATGCTAAAACTGTAATTGAAGCAAGTAAAAACACAGGAGTATCTTACACATTAAAACATTTTCCAGGATATGGCGATAATATAGATACCCATACTTCTACTGCTACAGATAATAGAACTTATGAAGAACTTGTAAATAATGATTTACCTCCCTTTGCTGCTGGAATTAAAAGTGGTGCTGAAGCTGTTTTAGTAAGCCATAACATCGTAACAAGCATCGACGATGTGAACCCAGCTTCTCTTTCTCCGAGTGTTCATAATGTATTAAGAAATAGATTAGATTTTTCTGGAATCATAATTACTGACGATTTAGCAATGGGAGCTACTTCTTCTATAGATAACGCTACATTAAAAGCAATTCTCGCTGGAAATGACTTAATTATTACAACAGATTATCAAAAGGATATAGAAAGTATTAAAAGTGCTTTGACAAAAGGAACAATTTCCGAAGAACTAATTAATCGAATCTCCTTAAGAGTACTTGCATGGAAATATTATAAAGGATTGATTTACGATAATGAAAAATAGAAATTCCATCACGAATTTCTATTTTTTAACCTATTAAGAATCTTGGTCGAACTCTTTGAGAAGCTGCAGAATTAATATTACTAGAATGACCACCCTCTGTTATATAAGAAAAATTTGTTCTACTACTAATATTTTTCAACCAATAACCAAAAGCTATATCTTTTCCATTACTATTCATTAATTCGGGTTTTAATTGAAATAAGGCGTATTGTCTATTATCAATTCCAGTATCATAACGACTAGATGAGTTAATATTAGATCCATATACATTTATTTCACTCATTAAATCAATTTGGCTTTCATACCATTCCCAACTGGCTGAAATTCCATTTGAATTAATAGAATTTGTTAAAAGATTTCTAAAAGTCAAAATATGACTCCCGAAAGCTGGTTTTACATACTCATTTAATACTTGAGGTAAAGTTGTTTGCTTCATTTTACTGTTATAATACCCACCTTCTGTTGTGGCTGTATCATTCATAACCATAGCCTCCCCTAAATAAGTAGCTGGTATCATCGTTAAATGATGACGAGTTAATGCAGTATCTCCACTATATAAATAATTATCAATATCTGCGACCAGCCATGTAACGTTATTCGCTACTATATAGTCTCCTACATAAATATCATCAAATGTTCCGTTACTTATCATTTCATACAAACTTCCGTTATTGTGATACTCCGTTATCTCTTTTCCTCGGTAGGTGTTTCTTCTTAGTGCCTTTCCTGCTTCTATATATTTGTTATATTCTTCTTCACTTAAGTTTGAAG
>CAQBKK010000025.1 GCA_948760655.1 uncultured Bacilli bacterium
AAATTAGAATATCCTGTTTTTCTAGATGTTGAAAGTAAAAGACAAATGGCACTTCCTAAAGACAAACTAACAGAAATAGTAAAGTATTATTGTGAAGAAATGCAACGTGAAGGCTATTATGTAGGTATTTATTCCAATTTATATCGCTTTAAAAGTAACTTAGATTCAGAAGAGTTAGATGTCTATGACAAGTGGGTTGCAGAATGGAATAGTCGTTTTACTTATGAAGGACGTGCTGGAATGTGGCAAAATACTTCTTATGAGAGAATTTCTGGAATAGAAGGAAGAGTAGATGGGGATGTAGCTTTCTATGATTATCCTAAAATAATAAAAGATGCAGGTTTAAATCATTTAGAAGAAAAACGCTTAAAATACCATACAGGAGAAAAAGTATTTGTAACTGGAAACGTATATGAAGATGATAATGCTTCTATAGTAAAAGAACATGTATGTGACATAGAATTTACAATAGAAAGTACAGACGAATCAGCCAAAGCACCATATAAAATAAGTGAAGGATATGTAATGGCAGATTCTATTTATATGAAATGCGACTAAAAAAACATTCTAAAAAAATTAGGATGTTTTTTTACTTCATAATCTCTTTTAAAGGTTGTTCCCACTTTTCTAATTCTTGAAAACAATTTTTTGCTTTTTCGATTTCTAATTTATTCATAGTAACGTATCCACGAGAAGTTCCATCACTTGGTAAATCGACCAAAAGTGCATAGTTATCAATTCCTATCCAACCATTTTCTATAATTCCAAGCAAATGATTATGTTTCTCTTTTAACTCGTTTAAATCTACAAAATAACTTTGAATTTTAGGACTAGATAAATACCTTTTAATATAAGGATTTTTTTTATAGGCGTTCGCTTTTTCTTTTTCAAAAATAAAAATACGTTTGATTTTTACACCTCGTTCTGCCGCATCGAAATTACTTTGAATAAACTTTCTTTCCGCAGGCTCCTCGTTCCATTCATTTTCCATCATTGTCGAAACTATCCACATAGTAGAACCAGCTTTCGTTTCCCTAAAATACTTATCTAAAATCTTATAAAATTTTCCTGAATCTAAATCTTCTGTTCTTGATTGAGAATCCATTGATAAATACCCGCCATCAGAAACTAAAGAACTACCATTCGTATACTTGTGCCTTGTAAGCATTAGAAAAATATCGTCCGCGATTTCAAAAGGATTTCCAAGACGTTTCATGGGAATAGAATCTTTGGCTTTGTTAAAAGTAGCATCACTTTCCATAACACCACCAATCCATCCAGCCATTAAAGAATTAATACGAACTCCATACATTTCTGTAAAAACATTCGCATAAGTTTGCACCAAATTAACTTTTGCTGCCTGACTAGAAGCATAAGCACTTACTCCAAAAGAGCCACGATAAGCTTCAATACTATTTACCATAACAATACTTGACTCATAATTCATTTTTTTGACCAACTCTCGTACCAATAAATTAGCAGCAAACACATTTACTTTAAAACTATTCTCAAACTGATCATAATCAAAATCCAAAACGTCTTCCATTTGAAAATAAATTTCCATAAAAACAAATCCAAAAATATCCTCTTGAATGCTATCGGTTACAAAAAGCAAATTTTCACGATTAAAATAATCTACTTCTTTTAAAAGAATATCTTTTTCTTTTAATTCTTCATCAATAACACTTTCTTTTTGGTAAAGTCCAATAATTCTATATCCAGCATCTAACAAAATTTTACATAAGCTTTTTCCAATATCAGAATTAATACCAGCAATAACAACAACCTTTTTATCTTCACTTTCCTTAAATAAAGCATTTCTTTTATCTAATGGTTTATGTGCCTCTTTAGGTATATTCCAACACATCCCATTTTTTATTGCGCCAGGAATACGTCCATCTTGAATCAAATGGATAATTCTTCTCTCACTAATTCCCCATAACTCTGCTGTTTGTTTCACCGTTAAATATTCCATATTGCATCACCTATCTATATATTATACCGATTTAGGAACAATAGCAAGTGTTTTTATGTTCACACTATTTTTAAGAAATAAAAATTGAATAAAAAAAATACTTCCAAGCCATAATTAGTTAGGTGATAAAATGGCAAATACCCATAGTGCAATCTCATTTGGCTTAGTAAACATTCCTGTTATTTATAATCCAGTCGTAAAAAACAACGATACTTCATTTAACCAATTACACAAAAAATGTGGCTCCCGTATTCACTACCAAAAATATTGTGACCATTGCAAGAAAATAGTAAGAGAACCAGAAATAATAAAAGGATACGAATACGAAAAAGGAGAATATGTAACTTTTACAAAAGACGAACTTGCTGGACTACAAATTGACTCCAAAGACAACATTGAAATCATCGCTTTTGTTCCTGAAAGTGAAATTAATTCCTATTACTATGAAAAAAGTTATATTTTAACAACAGAAAAGAAATCAAAAGCTTATTCCTTATTTTTAGAAGTTTTAAAAAAATCGAAAAAAGTAGCCATTGCTAAAACAACCATGAGTAGCAAATTTTATTATTGCTTATTAAAATATATGGAGGGAAATATCTTGCTGTCTACAATGTACTTTGAAGAAGAAATAAACATTCCAGAAAGTACAGTAGAATCAAAATTTACAAAACAAGAATTGGAACTTGCTATGCAACTTGTCGAACATCTATCTGATCATTTTAAACCAGAAGAATACAAAGATGAGTACCAAAGTAGTATCAAAAAAGCAATAGAAGAAAAAATAGAAGGAAAGCCAATTCTGAAAAAAACAAAGAAAAAGCAACCAACTATGAAAGATTTAGTAACTTCCCTACAAAAAAGTTTGGAAGTGTCATAAATGAAATTTGGAAATTTTTTCGCACCTATGTTATTACATGAAGTGGAAGAATCTTTTGATTCCTCCGACTTTTTATATGAATTAAAATTTGATGGAATACGTGCAACCATCCATGTTGGATCCAATACTTTTTGTATCTTTAGTCGAAGAGGGAAAGAAATGACAAACATTTATCCTGAACTAAAAGAAATTCAAAAATTAGTGAGTGTAAATACAATATTTGATGGAGAAATTGTCTTATTTGAAAAAGGAAAACCAAATTTCTCTAAATTACAAGAAAGAAGTCATTTAAAAGAAAAAACAAAAATAAAGCATTTTGCTGAAAACCATCCTGTATGTTTTATCGCTTTTGATTGTTTATACCAAGAAAGAGACTTGACTAAGAAGCCATTAATAGAACGAAAAAAAATACTAGATAAAATTCCAGACAATGACTATTTTATTAAATCCCTTTATATTTTAAAAGAAGGAAAAAAATTATTTCAAAAAGTACAAGAAAAAGACTTAGAAGGAATAGTTGCTAAAAAACAAGATAGTACATACGAAATAGGAATACGTACCAAAGATTGGATAAAAATTAAAAATTGGAAACATGAAACATTTTATGTCGGAGGATACCAAGAGGACAATAGCAAACCAATGGTGACATTATTCCTAGGAGAATACAAAGAAAATAAACTTCACTATGTGGGAAAAGTAATGGTAGGAAAGAAAAATAAATTTTATAAAAAACTTATCGAAACAAAAGAAATGAAAACTAGCCCTTTTTACAATTTCAAAGAAGAAAGTATTAAATATTTAAAACCCTCGCTAACTTGTGAAGTAACTTATTTAGAGCGAACAGAAAATAATCATTTACGAGAAGCTGTGTTTAAAAAATAAAAAATTTGACAGGAATTGTCGAATTGCTTGCTAAGAAAAAAATAAACATTATAAATAACCAACCGTGTTATGAGTGTGAGTGTCGCCTTATGGATTTTGGCCTTTTCTGGTGATTTGGTTTTCGAAAAGGAAGAGAGGAAGTAAGGATAGGAAACAAGAAAATAGTTTTCTTCGAGTAATAATAATTTTGTTAATTGTAATAATATTACTTTTAACATTAAAAATGACGCTTTGTTAGCGCCCTAAACACTTAGGCGTTATCCACATAAATAACACCTTACATTTATACTATATACGATAATGTATTTTAATACAACTCTTTTTTCATAAAATTATTGAAATATATGTGTTAAAATGTATGTAGAAAGAGAGAAGAAAGAATGAAAAAAATACTATTAACAAGTGCAGGCTTCGAAAACAAGAACATACAAAATAAATTTATGGAATTAGTAGAAAAAGAACCTAAAAAAATAAAAGCCCTTTTTATTACTACTGCTGCGATAGAACCTGATGCTATAATGGTACTTCCAAAATGTTTAGAAGATTTACTAAATTGTGGTATCTCAAAGGAAAATATAACCATTTACGATATGCATAAAAAAATGGAAATAAATGAATTACAAAAATACGATGCCCTTTATGTCTGCGGTGGTAAAACCTCTTATTTGATAGAACGTATAAATGAAATTAATTTTAAAGATATACTTGACGAATATACTACAAATGGCGGAATCTATATCGGAGTAAGTGCAGGAAGTGTTGCAGCAAGTGGAACCTACAAAAATGGTTTGAATTTTATCGAAAATAAAATAGAAGTCCATTGCAAGAAAGGTTCTTCAATTGGCAAAATAACCAATTTAGATACTTTGTACTTGACCAATAACCAAGCCATACTAATAACTGAGGAAGAAAATAGTATTATAGAATAACAAGGTGAAGTTATACAAAAAAATACAACTTTAGTTTTTAATTATAAATATAAAAATACCATCAACAAAAAATGGTATTTTTTTAAGTCTTTTTACTTACTAAAAATTTGCATAATCTTTCCAGCGATTAGTAAAATAGCATCACTTTTCTTAGTAGCGATATTTTTGAAATAAGCCTTTCCACCTACCGTAATAGCAGAAATGAACGAAGTCACTAGAATGGTAGAAAAAAGTACATTCATTTGTAGTGTAAGGGTAAGATAAAGAGTTAAAGAGGCACCCAAACTTCCACTAACAATTCCACAAATATCTCCCACAATATCGTTGCAAATACTAGAAACTTTTGTACTATTTTTAATTAACTTTAAAGAAGCACGTGCAGAATTTATTTTTTTAGCACTCATTGCATGAAAAGGAGCTTCTTCTGCTGTCAAAACAGCTACTCCAACCATATCAAACAAAATACCTATACCAATAACAACTAGTAAAATAACAACCAATAAAATCACATTAAAGTCAGACACAAAAGAAGAAAGTCCACTAAAAATAGCAGACAATAAAAAAGAAATTAAAAATACTTGCAATATCCATTTATTTTTCATGCATATTCACTCCCATACTATATTTTTCGATGAAAAAAAGTTCCGAAGAACTTTTATAAACAATAGTTGTGGTATTTCACAAATTAATTTTACGGCTTAGGTCGAGTTGAATTTCTCTATTTTCTCTCCTTCGGTTACCCTCTGGCGATTTCCCCTTTATAGAAAATAATTAAATGTCACCATTTTAATTACTCGATTGCCACTTAGTCCGTACCTTAATCCTTGTGATGTTGACACTCTAGAGGTTTTCCCTGACATACTAAGAATAGTACTTATTCGCTTTTGCAATAGTGTTTTCAAAATAATTATCCCACACTACCACGCACGACATGTGCTTTTTATCGTTTCACGCGCCTCGATAAAAGGAGATTGGTTATATGCCATTATAACTTTCCTTAAATCTAAAATTATATACCCACCCTCATCTGGGCGAAGAAAGCAGAATATATAAAGTGCTCTTCACACAATTGGTAGATTTTTAGCCCTACCTTCATATTACCTCGTACGACTAGAATAATGCACCACGTAACTAAAGTATAGCATATTTACACGAAAATGTCAAACGCCTACGAAAAGCCTTGTAAGGAAATAAAAAAAGTGCTTAAGCTAGAGTTCCTTCGTTAATCATATACAACTTTTCTTTTATTATATGATAATATATTCATATAGAGGAGGGCATATGAAAGGCCAATATTTAGAATTTATTAAAATAGAAAATGATAACAAAATGCACTACAATATATTAAAAGAAATAGCAAATTCAACTCCATATTTAGGGAATTTAGAGCATATCCAACAATGACAATGAAATGGGGGGGGGGGTATAACTACTTAGTTAAAAACCGAGAAAGAATAATAGGATATGTAGGATTAAGTGGAATAATAGATACACCAATTGGTAAAACGGTATCTATTTATTATGCAATCTTAAAAGAATACTATGGAAAAGGGTACGGAAAATTAATAGTAAATGAAATAGCACTGATTTTAAAAAAACAAAACAACGTTGATTTAATAATAGCAAATGTAGATAACACAAATATACACGGTTTGAAAACTATAAAATCTGCTAATTTTAAACAAATTCCCGAATTAAGTGATGAAGAAGAAACACAATTTCATAAAAAATTAAGATAGAATTTCTAAAAAATATATTACTTCACAATCAACTTATTTACTTCTGATTCAATCGTCCTATTCAAATTTTCAAGCCTACGAATCAAATCCGTATTTTCATCAATAATATCATTAATTTGTTTTACTTCTGTTTTATTTTCGAGAGCATACATTTTAAATCCAATGCGCTTATTGTTAGCAATAATATCTGTAGGTTTAATTTTAATAAGCGTTTCTTTTTTAGAACGATTGTTAGAAATAATTTTTTTAATACTTTCCACATCTTCTTCCATCTTTTCTTTTAAAAGAACCAAAGAAATTGTTTTTGCTGGTACTTCATGTAAAGAAACCTGTTGAAATTCCATATACACATCTGGCTTTTTATTATCTTCATAAAATAGAATTTTAGAAATCCAATTTTGAATAAGAAGTCGATTGGAAAATTTAGAAACTTTACGATAAGGAACTTGTAACACAATTTTTTTTAATCGATATTTATATTCACAAACTATATCATAAAGACTATCTATAATATTTTTATCTTGTTTAGAAAAACGATAAATAGGAATTTCATCATGAATAAAAAGAATATCTTTACAATCCAAATCTACATTTTCAAGTTTTTCTACATAAGTTCTTTTAAACCCCAACATTTCATCTAAAAGTTTAAAATTCTTAAAATTATAAAAAAGCTTATTTTCATAATGTTCACCCACATAAGTAACATTTGGATGAATAAAATCATAGTTAGAAAAATTATTATTGGTCCACAAATAAACAATAGAATCATTCTTTTCACAAAAAGCCGGAAACAAAGAAGTAGAACAATGCTCTTTTAAAAATTCTAACACTAACTCTTTTAAATCCTCATACTGTATCATACGAATCACTTTATTTAGAGCTGTATCAACAAGCTCATTTTCCAAATAAGGATGTATAAGTTTCCATTCTTTTAAATAAGAAAGCGTTTTATTAAAATTTTCTCCTTTAATTACCTCTTCATAGTCAAGTTTTTGAATACTACACAAATACTTAGTATAAAGTAAAAGAACATAAATATCAGTAATTTTATTACTATAAGTATAGCGTTCTTTCTTTTTTAATTCTTTTTCAATAAATGTATATATTGTTTCATACATGAGAATCACCAATCACTTTATTTAAAGCATATTTAACAATTTTGTCATCATTTTCTAAGATTTTGCTATAAATATTACTTCTTTCATTAATACTTTTCATAAGTTCAGAAATCGTCATTTGTTTTTCTTTAGGAATATCTGGTAAATCAATATCTTTAATATCCTCTAAACTTAAATCACCAGAAATATGATGAACATTTACATAATCTAGAATGCCAATTCTTTCTAAATAATTAGAAACAAAAACAAAACTATAAAGATCCATATTGATACCTCTTAAAATTGCAAAATTATTCGGAATTAAAATAGATTTATGCGTATCATAAGTAATCGTCCCAACTTTATAAGGTTTCTTTAAAGAAATAATAATATCCCTCGGTTTCATTAAATATTTATCATTGATATTACAATAAATAATTTTCTTCTCTAAACGACTTTCTACCAAAGTACTATAACTTAACGCTTCTTTTTTAAATGTATATACTTCCATTGCTTCATTACTTTCAATCGAATTATTAATATATCTTCCTGTTTTAATCTCTGTAAAAATATCTCTAACTTTCATATAAACCACTTCCTTTTTTTGTAGTATACCACTTTTAAATCCTTTTGAGTTAAGAAGAAATTATTTTATCAATAATTCCATATTCCAAAGCCTCTTCAGGTTTCATAAAATAATCTTTATCCATATCCACTAAAATTTTTTTAAGTGTTCTTTTAGAATTTTTTGTAAGCATTTTAGCAAGAAGAAGGCGTGTTTCACGAATGCGTTCAGAACTAGATATAATTTCTGTTGCTTTGCCACTTGCATTTCCCATCGGCTGATGAATCATAATTTCGCTATGGGGAAGGCTATAACGTTCCTCCCCGCACGAAAGGATGATGGCTGCCATACTATATGCAGTACCAACAACTACAGTAATAACTTTACTTTTAATATAATGCATACAATCAATAATTGCGAGTCCTTGAAAAACATCTCCGCCATTCGAATTGATATAAAGAAAAATATCCTTATGATTTAAAGAATCTAAATAAAGTAATTTTAAAATCAAATCATTGGCACTTTTATTATCCACTGTATCATTCAAAATAATAATACGATTTTTTAACATTTCTCCTACTAAATCCATTTTAATCTCCTCCTATAAACCCAATAGAATATGCTTGTTTTTTTTGAAATACTACATCTTCTTTACTAATTAAATAATTTTCTTCTTTTAAACACTGATTCGCATGATTCATTAAAATCATTTGCAAATACGTATTACAAAAACGGGCATTACCAAAATTTTTCTTTTCTTTTTCGGTCTTAAAAATCCATTTAATTTCTGCATCTGCCTCTTTATCTGTCTTTAAACCTAAAGGGATAAGTTTTTTCTTTAAAATTTTCAAAAGCTCTTCTTCTGTATAATCCTCAAAATAAATTTCTTTACAAATACGCGATTGAAATCCTGGATTACTATCATAAAGACGTAAAGTTTCTTTAGGGTATCCAGCAAAAATAATCACATTTGTAGAGTCTTCCATATATTTTAGTAATTCCACAACCGCTTCTTTCATAAATGATGCTTGCCCACTTGAAAAGTTTGTATCAGCAATCAAATAAGCCTCATCAATAAACAAAATCCCACCCTTGGCTTTCTCTAAAATTTTTCTTGTTTGATCTCTTGTATGTCCTACATATTTTGCAATCAAATCGTTAGGCACAATTTCAATTACTTTATTTTCTTTGATATAACCAAGTTCGTAAAGAATACTTGCATAAATTTTTCCAACCGTTGTTTTACCTGTTCCAGGATTTCCTAAAAATAATAAATTAAGATAAATATTTTCTACTTTTTGCTCTAATTTCTTTTGAAAAGCCAAATAGTTTTTTAAAGAAGAAATCTCTTGCTTTACGTTAGATAGCCCAACCAAATCACTTAATTGTGTCTTCTTCTTTTTTAGTGGAAAAGAAGGAAAACATTCTTCATTAATCAAATCATTCCCTAAAAGAATTCTTTGCTTATGAGAATAATCATAAAGAAAGTGTACACAATTAGATAAAAAACATAATTTTTTGTCTAAAACCTCTTGAACAATTTTTTGTAAAACTTCCTTTTTTACTCCCACTTTTTCATTATTCTCGCTATAACGAATAAGAAGATTTTCAACAATTTCTTCTGTAGTATAAAAAGATCCATGGATTCGAAAAGAAATTTTATTGGAAAAAGAATTTTCATGAAATAAATCGTTGTAGAAATTTTCAAGTTTATCTTCACAAAGAAGTAATAAAGTAGCTTTATTTTTATTCATATCAGGAATAAAATAACGAAGACGATAACCACTATCTAAAATTTCATCTTGGAATAGAGAAAAATCTTGAACAACCAAAATATCTTTTTCAGTAAACTTATCAAAATCTCGAATATCCTCATTAAATAAAGTAGGTTCATTCCATTGATCACTATAACTATTCATCATTTCTAAGATAAAATCTAGCAACAAATCTCCATCTTTTTGGCATACATTTTCAAGGAAGATAGTTAAATTGAAAATCATATGATGCATAGCTAAATTGTATAGTTTTTGATTTACTTCAAACAAAGATTTTTTTAAAGTTTCATGGATGTCTAAGTATTCAATATTCATTTCTATTTTTTTCATTTGTTGATAATATTTTTTATCATTTTTCATAATTTTCTCACCTGGCACTTATATTACTAGAAAAGTTTAAAATCCGTATAGATTACTTTTAACTCAAATTGAGTTAATAAAACAGCAAACAAAAAGAAGTGTATTTCAAGTACACTTCTATTTTGATAATATATCACAAACTAAATTACTAATCTCGGTTGGATTTTCAAGCGATAATCCTTCTATCAACCTTGCTTGTGCATAAAGAATTTTTGTATATTTTTCTAAAGTAGCAAAATCTTTTTTCTTGTATAAATCTTCTAGCTTCTTGCGAATCTCATGATTTTCGTTTATTTCCATGATTACTTCTGCTTTCGCATTGTTTTCACTATTAGGCATTGCATTCAACACTTTTTCCATTTCAACAGACATATCGCCCTTACTTGTTAAACAAACAGGATGATTTTTAAGTCTATGTGTAAATTGGATAGAAGAAACATGTTCTTTTAAAGACTCTTGCATTTTTGAAAACATTTCTTTGCTTTCTTCATTGGCTTTCTTTAATTGTTCTTTTTCTTCCTCACTATCTAAATCTAATTTTTCGTCACTTACATTCATAAATTTTTTGCCGTCATACTCTTGCATCACTTTGAAAACAAATTCATCCATATAGTCGGTCAAATAAAGGATTTCATAACCTTTGTCTTTTACCATTTCTACTTGAGGAAGTAAATCAATTTTTTCAGGATTTTCTCCACAAGCATAATAAATGGTATCTTGTCCTTCTAGCATACGAGATACATACTCTTTTAAAGTTACGTATTTTTTCTCTTTGGAAGAAACATAAAGAAGTAAATTTTGTAAATCGTCCTTTTTCATGCCATAACTACTATAAATGCCATACTTGAATTGCATGCCAAAATCTTTGAAGAACTTTTCGTAATTTTCTCGATTTTCTTCTAAAAAAATTTCTAGTTCCTTTTTAATTTTTGATTCTATTCCCGTGGCAATCGCTTTGATTTGATGATTTTCTTGTAAAGTTTCACGAGAAATATTTAAAGAAATATCTTCACTATCAACAAGTCCTTTTACAAAACTAAAATAATCAGGAAGTAAATCACTACATTTATCCATAATGAGAACACCTTTAGAATAAAGTTGCAATCCCTTTTCATAGTCTTTGCTGTAGTAGTCGTAAGGAGCATGACTTGGAAGAAATAACAAACTAGTAAAACTGCATTTTCCCTCAACAACACTTCTAAAAATACGTGCTGGTTTCTCATAGTCATAAAATTTGTCCGTATAGAAATCTTGGTATTCTTCCTCTTTAACATCATTTTTATTTTTCTTCCAAATAGGAATCCTACTATTTAATGTTTTATCCTCTTCATGGATTTCTTCTTCGTCACTATCTTCTTTTTTATGAGTATGTACTTCTAACATTTTAATAGGGTAATGAATATAATCCGAATATTTCTTAATTAATCTTTCGATGGTATATTCATTCAAGAACTCATCGTAATTTTCCTCTTCTGTATTTTCTTTTAAATAAAGAACAATCTCTGTACCATTGTTTTCTTTAGAACTTTCTTCTATAGAATAGCCATCTGCTCCAGTAGATTCCCAGGTGTAGGCCTTATCACTTTCTATTGATTTACTTGTTACAACCACCTTATCACTAATCATAAATGCAGAATAAAAACCAACACCAAATTGTCCAATTATGGCAATATCCTTCTTTTCCTCATTGTTCTCTTTAAATAACTCCGATCCACTTCTAGCAATCGTTCCTAAGTTGTTTTCAAGCTCACTATCCGTCATTCCGATTCCATTATCGCAGATAGTAATAGTTCGTGCCTCTTTATCAGGAGTAATACGAATCTCTAAATCCTCTTTTTTAATCTCTAACTTTGTATCAGTTAAAGATTTATAATACAACTTATCAAGAGCATCACTGGCGTTAGAAATAAGTTCCCTTAAAAAAATTTCTTTATTGGTATAAATAGAATTAATCATCATGTCTAATAATTTTTTAGACTCTGCTTTAAATTGTTTTTTCTTCATTACATTATCTCTTCTTTCTGTAAAGTATAGTACCACCTAAAAATAGCACTGTCAAGAATAGAGTGCTAATCAATTAAAATGCCGTTTTAAAAATACGTGTTATAATAATAAAAAAAGAAAAGAGGATTTAAAATGGATTGCAAAATTGAATACAGAAAGAACAATGATGGACTTGAATATTGGTGCTTACAGCATAAAACAAAAGCAACGGGAGTCGATGGAAATGCTCCAACCAAATGTGATTGCCAATATAAGATACAAGCAGATTGTTGAAATGCTACCTGAGGATATAGAAAGTATAAAAATTATTTATCCTGATTTAAATAAAAATACAAATCTTAAAATTTTTATAAACGAACAGGAATTTGATGGAATTTTAAAAATAAAAAATAGTATCATTGATGTAAAAGACTATGGAGGTTTAATGTTATCCAAACTAAATAATATTGCTTTAGAAACAAGTGAATGTCCACACTGCAAAGGAAAACATACGGATAATGGAAAATTTGCTTATACGCCACATAGCAAACATTTATGTATTTATTGCGGTCGTTTTTATAATGTGGAAAAAGCAAATATCAGGAATGAACTGGCTTTATATTTTAATTTTCCCAATATAGACTTAGAAGACAATAGAGTTATCATAAATGAAAAGTGTGAAATAAGTTACGATCTATTAAATGGCAACCTTTTAATAAACGGTGTTTCATGCAAATATGTAGAAAAAGAAAATAAAAAAATAGAAGTAGTAGCATTTCTAAACGATAAATTGAAAGAAGAATACTAAGTTTAGCTTAAGAATTTAAATTAAGCAATCAAACTAAATATTGATTTACGAGTCACTCTATACGTGTTATAATGAACAAAAGAGAGGAGTAAAAAATGAAAAAAATAGTATATTTATTGTGTACACTTGCATTTTGTTTAGTTCTAACAGGTTGTGGAGAAAAAAATATTGAAGGATCTTTACCAGACATCATGGCAAAACTATATGATGGAATTAGTGAAGACGAACAACCAATGATGTTAGAAAACATAGAATTAACAAGTGAAAATTTTGAATACTTTGCATTTGCTGATGTAAAATATAAAGAAGCCATTGCAAGTGAATCAATGACTGGTTCAATAGCACATTCTGTTGTATTAATTCGTTTAGAAAATGCAAGCGATAGTGAACAAGTAGTAAAAGACATAAAAGAAAAAGCAGACCCACGTAAATGGATTTGTGTGGAAGCTGAAAATACATATGTATTATCTAAAGGAGATTTAGTCGTTTTAATTATGTCAAACGATTTAGCTCCTAAAATAAAAGAAAATTTTGAAAAATTAAGTTAGGAGAAAGTATGTTATTTTCAAGTATAAGCTTTCTCTTCTTTTTTTTGCCTTGTTTACTCTTATGCTATTTTTTATCTCCTAAAAAAGTTAGAAATTATATCTTACTACTTTTTAGTCTTTTCTTTTATTTCTTTGGTGAAAAAAACTATCTTTTTCTTCTAATCATTATCTGTTTCATAAATTATATTTTTGGTTTAATTATAGAAAAAACGCAAAGAAAAACTTGGTTTATTTTAGGACTTACTTTAAATATAGCTATTCTTTTTTACTACAAATATGCAAACTTCTTTTTAGATATTGCTTTTTCCATTATTAACCAAAATTCACCATTTTTAAATATTGTTCTTCCCTTAGGAATTAGTTTCTTTACTTTTCAAAACATTAGTTATTTATGTGATGTATACAAAAAAGAAGTAGCAAGCCAAAAAAACTTTTTTACCTATGCTATGTACATCACTCTCTTTCCCCAATTAATAGCAGGACCCATTATAAGATACCAAGATGTGAATAAAGAACTAAAAAATAGAAAAGAAACTATAATTACGTTTAGCGAAGGAGTAACAAGATTTATTATAGGACTTGCTAAAAAAGTATTATTAGCAGATGGAATGTATTTTTTTAGTAATAAGTTATTAGCAAGCAATATGTCTTTTCTTTCTTATTGGTTAGTAGCCATAGGCTTTATGTTACAAATTTATTATGATTTTTCAGGATACTCCGATATGGCGATAGGAATAGGAAAAATGTTTGGTTTTCATTTTAAAGAAAATTTTAATTATCCTTATATAGCTACCTCCATCACCGACTTCTGGCGTAGATGGCATATTTCTTTATCTAGCTTTTTTAAAGATTATGTCTATATCCCTTTAGGAGGAAATCGTACGACTAAAATAAAAAACGTTCGCAATATTTTTATTGTTTGGTTATTAACTGGATTTTGGCATGGTGCTAGTTGGAACTTTTTATTATGGGGAATGTATTTTTTTATCCTTTTATTGATAGAAAAACTTTTTTTAAAGAAATACTTAAAAAAGAATAGTATCGCTCATGTTTATACCTTATTTTTGGTGTGCATCAGTTTTGTCATTTTTAGTTTTAGTGATATAAGCGAATTACTAGAATTTCTAAAAGGAATGTTTACTTTAAAAAATGGATTTATAAATAATGATATCTTATATTATTTAAAAAATTATGGAATACTACTCTTTATTAGTATTATTGGTTGTAATCCATTCTTAAAAAATATAGTAACAAAATTACAGAAAGGAAAAGGAAGTAAATGGTTTAGTGGGATTACAATTTGCTATCTCATTAGTATTTTTTTGGTTTCTATTGCCAAAATAATTACTAGTACTTTCCAACCATTTATTTACTTTAGGTTTTAAAAATGAAAGAAAAAATATTGTCAATCTCTTTTGTTGTTTTATTATTTTTCTTCTTGTTGTTAGGACTTATAATAAAAGATAAAGATATTTCTTTACTAGAACGGAGAAATTTAACTACAAAAGAAGATTTAAAAAATAATCCATTTGATAATTTAGAAAGCTATTTGAGCGATCAATTTCCTGGGCGAAATCTATTTCTTTCTTTAAATTCTTTTATAAATAGATCAGTTTTGAAAAATAAGGAAGAAAATAACATTTATATAAAAGAAGATGTTTTAATTGAAAAAAATTATCCCTTAAATGAAAAAAGTGTCGAAGAATTTAGCCGAAAAATAAATACTGTAGCAAGTAAATTTTTTAAAGATAATTGTGTCTTTTATGCTATCATTCCCGACAAAAGCTATTTTTTAGAAAACAAAGGATACCAAAAATTGGATTTTGAAAAAATGTTAAATACATTAAAAAAAGATATAACTATTCCTTATATAGATATAATTTCTTTATTTCAGCTTGAAGATTACTACAAAACGGATATTCATTTAAAACAAGAGTCATATCATAAAGTAATAAATAAATTAGGAAATTCTTTTAATTTTTCACTCCAAGATATACCATGGAATAAAGAAAACTACAACGAATTTTATGGGGCTACTTATGCCAAAGGTATGCCTTTGGCTCATGAAGAAAATTTATCCTACTACACAAATAAATGGACAGATGAAGCTATAGTATGGCATTTAGAATATGGAAATAGAAAAGTGTATGACA
>CAQBKK010000026.1 GCA_948760655.1 uncultured Bacilli bacterium
GTTCATCTATCTTGATTTTCTTTTCTGGCTTTTCCCGACAATTCATTACACTATCACTCTATTTCCTTTTTAAAACTTTTCTACAATTTTGAACTTCGCATACAAAACAGGAGTATTTTCATTAAATTTTTCTTCATAAAGATTGTCATCTTCTTTAAATTGTTTCAATAACTTTTCTTTGTATTCTTTGAAACTCTTATCACCATAGACTTTGAAATTCACCATATCTTCTGTTAAATCTTTGAATAAAATTTGTTTTTCTTCTGTAAATTCTATCAGTGCATGATAGTTTTCTTCCTCATCTAGTAAAAAATACTTCTTGCCTATTCGAGAGCCACAATGACGAAAAATGCGATAATCTTTCGTTTTATTTAACATAGCTTTTAAAACGCTTTCTTTTTCGATGTGCATATATCTATAATCACTATACAAAAATGCTTTTATATTTTCATAACGGGCAAATTTTTCTTTTTCGATGATTTTATTTTCTTGCTTCTCGTAATACCATTTTTTTATTTTATCCAAAATTGTTTTCTTTTCTTTTTCGTAAATGGCATCCCATTTTTTACCGATAATGTCTCTCTCTTCACTCATTTTATAATCTTTGAGTCCAATCAATTTCAAATAATTTTGTACTCTTTTTAAAAAACGTAGCTCTTGTTTGCTATATTCATCCAAATATTCATCGGGAATTTCAAACGATTCTGGATAGTTATACACAGCTCTTACTATTTCATTAAAATTATGACCATGACTTATATCAATCTTATATGTGCCTCTTGTTTCTTCCCTACTTCTAGAATAAAGTAGACACTTGTAATGATAAGTAAATCCTGTCATACAAACGTCGCCTAGTGCTTCATAAAGTTCACTTTGAGTTTCAAATTCCTTGTTTTCTTTATCATAATACACCCATTCAAAAGTCGCACGTTTATCACTCCAATAAGGAAATGGCAAACTACAATTTTTATATGGTCTATACCAATGTTTTCTTCTTTTCTCATAATAGAAACATTTTAATTTTTCAAATAATGTCATACTTCTTCACCTGCTCCAATTATATAGCATTTTCCTCCATTACAAAATGATTTTCTCATTTTATAGCCACAATTTCAAAAAAACTATAGACAAATGAAGAAGAATACGCACCAATTTAAAAAATTGGACTTTTGACACACTCTTTTTCCTTCGATATAATCCACTTATGAACACAGATTTTTTAAACAACATCAATGGGTATGCTTTGGATAACCAACAAAAAGAAGCGATTCTAAAAGCCGAAAAATACTCCCTAATTGTCGCGGGAGCAGGTTCTGGCAAAACACTTACTTTAGTCGGCAAAATAGAATACTTAATCAAATGCAAGCAAATAAAACCAGAAGAAATTTTATGCATTTCTTTTACCAATGAAGCAACGAAAAGTTTACTAGCTAAAATAAATATTCCCACTGTAAATGTCTTTACTTTTCATAAACTGGCGATTAACATTTTAAATCAAGAAAATGTTGACTACGAAATTATCCCCGATCATTATTTAGAAGAAAAAATTGACGAATTTTTTTATAACTTACTATGGACAAACGCTTTTTTAAAAAAACAATTTCTAAAAATTTATAAACATTTCTTTCTAACTCAAAGGAAATATAAAGAATATTTAAAACATAACGAATACAAAGAATTAAAAAAAGTTATTGCTGCTTTCATCCATCTTTACAATACCCACAATTTAAAACTAAATGAATTTCAAAACCTATTCCAAAGAAAAAAAGAGAGTCCTCTTCTCTACCTTATCTATGCCATTATACACCATTACGAAAAAGAAAAAACAATACAGGAATATTATGACTTCGATGACTTAATCAAAACGGCAACTACACTTTGTGAAAATAAAGTACTTTGTCACTATAAGGAAATCATCATCGATGAATTTCAAGATACCTCAAGATTACGTCTAAAATTTATAAAAAGTGTTGTAAATAACTCGGATGCAAACTTGACAGTTGTAGGAGATGATTTTCAATCTATATACAAATTTTCTGGCTGTGATTTGAATATCTTCCTAAATTTCCAAGAATTTTTTCCAAAAGCAAAAACATTCAAAATAGAAACAACGTACAGAAATAGTCAAGAACTTATTAAAATTGCAGGAGATTTTGTTATGAAAAACAAGCGACAAATCCATAAAGAATTAAAGTCTCATAAACATTTAAAACAACCAATCCAAATCGTAAAATACATAAATAAATACAAAGCACTTTTAAAAACAATCAAAAATATCGGGAAAGGAGAAATACTCATTCTAGGTAGAAATAATTTTGATATTTATCAGTTTATTCCAAAAGAAAAAATCAATTGGAAAGAAAATGGCTATTTTGTTTTAGAAAATTACACTTACTCCTTACGATACTTGACAATTCATAAGTCCAAAGGACTAGAAAGTGACAATGTGATTTTGATTAATTTAGAAAATACGAAACTAGGCTTGCCTTGTCAAAGGAAAAATCCAACACTCACCTATCTCATTCAAGAAAAGGAAAGTTTCCTATACGAAGAAGAACGTAGACTGTTCTATGTTGCTTTAACGAGAACCAAAAACTATTGTTATCTTTTGGTTCCTTATATAAACCCTTCTATTTTTATAAAAGAAATCAAAAAAGAAATCTAAATTTAGATTTCTTCAATTTTCATAAGATTTGTTGTTTTTGTAACTCCTGTTGGGAATCCTCCTGTAATTACTACAATGTCTTTGTCTTGTAAATCCATAAATTCTTTAGCAGATTTTACACTTTCTTTTAATACCTCATCTACTGTATTAAGAATAGGTACATGGATAGGGTATACTCCCCAGTTTAAAGCAAGTCTTCTTTCGATTTCTTCATTTGGACAAGCAGCTAGCACTAAGCAATCAGGTTTTAAATTACTAATCTTTCTAGCAGTAAAACCACTTACTGTTGCTGCAATAATTGCTTTAGCATGTAACATATTGGCACTTTGTACAACGCTATTTGCAATGGTTTGGGTAATCCCAATTTCCTTTTTGTACTCGAATAAATGATTGAAGTTAGCCATTTTTTCTGTTTCTTCACAAATATTAGCCATAAACTCTACTGTTTCTACTGGATATTTTCCAACAGTAGACTCTCCTGATAACATAACAGCATCTGTTCCATCTAAAACTGCATTCGCAACATCACTAATTTCTGCTCTTGTAGGACGAGCATTCTTTTTCATAGACTCTAACATTTCGGTAGCAACAATACAAATTTTTCCTTGCTCACGACATTTTTTAATCATTTCTTTTTGTACAAGTGGTAAGGTTTCCATTTTCGTCTCGGTTCCTAAATCTCCACGAGCAACCATGATACCCTCAGAAACCTCTAAAATTTCTTCTAAATTTTCTACACCCAAACCATTTTCAATTTTACAAATAATGGGCATATCTTCTCTTCCTTGTTCCTTTAATATTTCACGGACTTCTAGTACATTTTCTTTATTCGATACAAAAGAAATAGCTAAAATATCTCCTTCATGATGACAAGCATAAATAATATCTTCACGATCTTGTTCACTTACGTAAGGCATATCAAGTAAAACTCCAGGCACACTCAAACTCTTTTTATTTCCAAGCACTCCACCATTGATAATTTTACAAGTAAGTCCATCTTCTTCCTTTGAAATGACTTCTATTTTCATTAATCCGTTTTCAAGTAAAATTACATTTCCTATATTAATTGAGTCAAGGGCACTTGGGTGATTTACAGTGATTCTTTCTTCATTTCCAAGTACATTTTCTTTCACAACACGAATCGTTTTTCCTTCTATTAAATTAATCTCCCCATTTTCAAGCATTCCACTACGAAATTCTGGTCCTTTAGAATCATACAACACTGCAACATTCATTCCTGTTCTTTTTCGTACAGTCTTAACAGAAGATAAACATTTTTCTCGTTCCTCTATCGTAGCATGAGAAAAATTAATACGTGCAACATTCATCCCAGCACGAACCATTTTTTCCATAACTTCTGGTTCATTACTAGAAGGTCCAATACTACATACAATCTTTGTTTTTTTCATATTTACTTCACTTCCTTTGAATTTCAAACGAAACTCATTCTAACATCATATTTTCTATTTGTAAATAGTCATTTTTATTTCTTACTAAGTAGTAAATGAATTGTCCTTCATTATATTCTCTTTTACTATTTCTATTAATTTTTCTTGCAGTGGACATAAAAGTGGTATAAGTTCTTCTGCAACATTCTTCACTTTATCTTTATCTAGTAATCCATGAGTAAGCAGATTTTTATTAAAACTTTTTATTAAATTTTCCTCTGTCATTGGTGCACTTGCTACTTGTATTTCGTTTATTCTATCAAATTCTTTTTTTATATCCTTGTTAAATCTATCAAACTCAGTTATTTCATATACTTCTCGGTATATTTTTTGACGTAGTTTTAAGTCGCTTTCTTTTTGGCTTATTTTTTTATTCCACGTTTCTTTTTCTTCTAGCCAGTTTTCTATTAAAATATTTCTTTTTTCTTTGTTTGGTTCTTTTGGAATTTCTTTCTTTTTTTCTTCAAGTAAAGCAAATTCTTCCTCGTAATTAAAGTCTCGCCATTTTTCATAATAGGTATGTAAGTAATCAATTGCCATAACAAGAAGTTTGGGAGCGAGTTGAATTTCGCAAGGCACTCCTTCTAAGTAGAAATGTAGATGAATTCCATAATATCCTGAATTTTTGATTTTAAAACTTCCTGTTGCATCTTTGAATACTTCTTTTATCTTTTCAATTAAGAATACTACATTTTCATATTCTGTAATAATTGTAATTCTTAATAAGTCATTAATTCCACTACCTGCAAATGTAAATTCGTTTTTGTTTTTGTTTTTTGTTTTATTATATAGCCTTTGCATTTTGCTAGTAATGGATGGTACCGACTTTGGTTTAGGATTTATGTATTCTTCAAATTCTTTTACTTGCCAGACTATTCCATATTTTTTAAAAATATCTTCCATACGTTCTTTATCAGTCAAAGTGGCTACCTCCTTCCTTGTTTTATTCTTTTAAAGTTAAAGACTAAAAAAAGCCCATTATCTGGACTACAAATATCTAATTGGTGCCCAAGGCCGGACTTGAACCGGCACGGGTTTTAACACCCGCAGGATTTTAAGTCCTGTGCGTCTACCTATTCCGCCACTTGGGCATGGCACTTGTCTTAAATTACATAAGACTCTTTAAGTATAATATTAAAAATCTAAATAATCAAGCCTTTTTTTCTATAAAAAGTGCAAAAAGACATTTTTTTTCGGTTGACATACGAAAAACTACTATGTTATAATCAATTTGTTGTTGGAGGAATACCCAAGTCTGGTTGAAGGGGCCGGTCTTGAAAACCGATAGGTCGCGCAAGCGGCGCAGGGGTTCGAATCCCTTTTCCTCCGCCATTAATTTTTATTTATCGCGGGATGGAGCAGCTCGGTAGCTCGTCGGGCTCATAACCCGAAGGTCGTAGGTTCAAATCCTTCTCCCGCAACCAATGGTCCCGTAGTGTAGCGGTCTATCACGTCTGCCTGTCACGCAGAAGATCGAGGGTTCAAATCCCTTCGGGACCGCCATTGATGGCTTCATAGCTCAGTCGGTAGAGCAGAGGACTGAAAATCCTTGTGTCGCTGGTTCAATTCCCGCTGGAGCCACCAGATTAGATACTTATACTCGAACTTTCGGGTAACTATAGAATACGTACTTGATAAAGGTGCGTTTTTATTTTACTATGAATATTTCAAAGAAACTTTCATAAAATAAAACTCGAGCATTTCGAGTTTTCTTAAATAATTAAATATTTTTTTGGACATAATAAGCATAATATTCTTCTAATGTTAAGTTTTCATCGTACATTTGTAATGCTGCATCCACACCAACATAACGATAATGCCATGACTCGTATTTATACCCTGTCATATATTCTTTCTCTTTTGGAAATCTTAAAATAAAACCAAATTTATAGGCATTTTCTTGTAACCATTTAAACGCTGGTGTTTTCTCAAAGCTATCATTGATAATATTTATGTCCGTTGTTAGTCCCGTTTGATGTTCTGAAAAGCCAGGTCTTGCTGAATATTTATCTGCGGCTTCTTGTCCGTCTCTTTTTACATAATTGTTATATAAATTAACTTGATATTTATAACTACGATACCCCGAAGCATTCTTAATTGTAATATTATCTAATAGTGCCTTATCGGCCATTTCCATAAAATGCTCTGCGGCTTCTTTTCTCATTTTACTATTTAATCCTGTATTATATTTAGCTGAAAGCGTTACTAAATCATTTGGTTCATAATCCTCTGTTAAATAGTAATATTTATTTACAAGCATTAGGTTTTCATCACTTGTATTTGTTTTTTTAACATCTATATACATTTCTTTATCTAAATTTGCATTGACATCGGAAATTATTTTACTAGTAGAAATACTTTTATTTTCTGAATAACTTAAATAGCGTTCTAAATTACTTTCTATAAAA
The DNA here is from genome assembly GCA_948760655.1 of uncultured Bacilli bacterium. Next base: position 6,522 of record CAQBKK010000026.1, read on the forward strand.
TATTTTTCAGCTTTTAGAGCAATAAGAAACGGGTCTTCCTCTTCTTTTACCACTGATTCATCGGGTTGTTTCTGTTCATATTCTTTATATTCTTGTTTTAAAAACGGAAAAGAAATTCCTATTCCTAAACAAGTTATTACTAAAATAATATATACACTTTTCTTTATTTTTTTCATATTCTTTCTCCTAATTTTATTATACACTTATTTCACTTCTTGAAAAGAATAAAAGAAAAAATTTACAATTCATTGATTCTTTTATTAAAAACAACAAATAATAATTCTTTTCTTACAAATTATTGTATAATAAAATAGAAAGAAACAAAGGAGTCAGAAATGAAAAGAATGAAAAAATACCTAATATTATGTATTACTCTTTTACTCATACTATCTAATTTATTTTGGATAAAACTTTACTCACACGAACATACAAAATTAAAACATGCTCTTATCCCTTCTTTAGAAAATGATTATTTTACAGCGCAAAAGATTATTACTAATTATCAAATTCAGAAAGAAAATAATCAAGTCAATCTATTTAATCAAGTCTTAGAAATTCCTTTAGGAGGCACATTTCCATATAATCTCTATTTTCCAAAAAAGGAAGATTATGATAATTTTATAAAAGAACATTCCAATAAAAAAGAGGTAGCCTTACTCCTTCAAAATCCAGATTATCCGAATGGGTGTGAATCTACTAGTGCAGTTATGCTTTTAAATTATATGGGAATAGATATTACTTTGAAAGATTTTGTGGAGAAGTATTTAGAAAAAGAAATCGTCTATGAAAGTCATGGGGAAAGATATGGTCCTGACCCTTCTAAAAGTTATGCTGGAGATCCTGCAAGTTCTAATCGTGGCTGGGGTACTTTTGAACCTGTTATCGTGAAAGCTATTCAAACTGTCTTAGAAGATTATCACATAAAGAATGCATTCTTTTTAAGTTTTAGTGAAATGAATAAAACTCCCCTTTATTTTTTAGCTGCGAGTCAATATCCTAGTGTGATTTGGGTTACAATGGATTATCAAGAATCAAATAGTGTTTATAATTGGTTCAGTTATGATAAAAACTCTGTTTATACTTATCCTAAAAATTCTCATACGGTTCTTTTAACAGGTATGGATGAAAATTATTACTTTATAAATGATCCTCTTAAAGAAGAAAAAAATATCCCTATTCCTAGAGAACAATTGGAAAGTAGCTTTGATTCTATGGGAAGACAATACATCACTTTTACAAAAGGTTAAAAAAAAAAAATATCCTATTCTGATAACTTTATTCTGCATTATTTTCTATTTCTTTTAACTTTTCTCGTATCCAAACTGGTAATTTCATTTGTAAAGGTTTAAAACCATGTTTTGTATCTTTTATTTTTCCATATTTAGGAGTTAACTTATAATTTATATTTTTTATAGAAAGTTTTAAGTGATTACTATTGTTTTCAAATTCTAATACTTCGCAAAGTATATTTTCCCCTATTTTTACATAATCTTCAATATTTTTTACAAAATAGGAAGATATTTCTGAAATATGAATTAAACCAGTAGATTCTTCATCAATACGGATAAAGATTCCATAACTTTCTATTCCTGTTACTGTTCCTTCTATAATATCTCCTGTTTGATATTTAGCCATAAAATCGCTCCAATCAAATTCATTATACCACAAAACATTTTCCTTTATTACTTATATTTGTTATAATACATAGAGGTGAAACAAAGATGAATGACAACATGGAAAATAAAATAAAAGAAATAATTGAAGAAATACGTCCTTATTTGAATATGGATGGTGGAGATATAGAATTTGTAAAATATGAAGAAAATTATGTTTACGTCAAGTTAAAAGGACATTGTGCCTTGTGTATGGGACAAGACTTTACACTTAAAAATTATATTTTAGCTATGTTACAAGAAGAAATTCCTGAAATTGAAGGAATCATAAATGTAGAATTATGATTCTTTTTTATTTATAATCCATTCTACTCTGTCTATTGGTGCATACTGAGATAGTATAAAATACATATCTTTTAAGAACAATTCATAATCATCTACCTTATTAATAATGGGAAGTAATGCATTTTCTTCTAAGGTACCTTCTATTATTTGTTCATATAAATCAAAATAGAAACTAGGATACATCAAGCGAGCGTATAGAAGACTATACCCATAAAGACTTAATTTTCGTTTTTTTAAGTAAGCCTTTATTTCTATCCATAAATCTTCATAGGAATTAAAAAAAAGTGATTTAAAGTAAGAGGCTGCATCTCGCACTTCTATGTCAATAATATAATTTAAAGGATTAAAAAAATCTTTTTGAATATTCGGAAAGTTAATTCTTTTTCTTTGTAAAGTAATATGTTCTTTGATACTTAGTTGCGTTTTTTTTGTCGTATTATTTACATAAGCGATTGCATTTTCTGCAAGTCCAACATAATAACTAAAACTATTTATCACTACTAGATGTTCTTTTCCTAACTGTCTTATTTGGTATTCAAAGTAATCTATTTTGGCACTCCAAAGATCTGCCCAATTGTTTCTTATTAATATACTTTTTTTACTGCTAATTACTAATTTGTCATTTAATTCTATCATATCTAAAATATTGTATTCTTTTTCATACGGAGGAATTTGTTCTAATAAAACATATTTTTTGTTATTGTACAGGCTTATATACTCTTTTTTTATATTCATAACAAATCGAGAGGTAGGTAATCCTTTGTTTATTAATTCTTGATTTAACGAAATTAATTCTTCTAGTTCACTATCGCTTCTTTTGTATTCTGTTAATAAGTATTTTTTTTCATATAAAAGGAAACAAGTATATTCCTTGTTTTCTTCGAGTGTTATAAAATCATGGATATTATAATAATTTTTTAACAATTCTTGCATAGGAATCACTACAAAATAGTATGAAAAAAGCTTAAGTATTATGCTTAAGCTACTCGTGTTAATGTTTGCTCTTCTCTATTATTAAAAGCAACTACATTACTTTGTTCCATTATTCGTTGGGCATTTTCGAAGGTTTGCCTGGAAATACCATCTCTTTCATTTATTTCTTTGTATTTTGCTGTTGCTGATTCTGTAACATTTTCTACTGTTTTTTGGGTATTTTCCATAGTTTGTAAAGATTCAGCCATTGCATTTTTAAATTGTTCATAGGCTTTATTCATCATTTCGTAAGCTACTTGCATTTGTTCTTTTGCTTCTATAATTTTTTTAACAGATTGATTAAAACTTTCCATATAAGACATTTCTACTGCTGATTTTTCTATCGTTTTTGAATCTTCAATTATTGGTTGCTTTTCTATAGAAGGAAGAGGAGCTTGTACATCTTCAATTGCAGGCATATCCTTTATTTCACTTACCATATCTGTTGGCGTTTTGATGGCTTCCATTATATTAGTAGCAGCTGTAGGGGTTGGTGCCATTTCTTTAGGATTTGTTTCTATCGAATTTATATTTAATGGTTCTAATGCTACAGGCTCTATTACTGGTGGCACTTCTTTTATTGGCTCTGGTATTATTGGTGTAGTAGCTTCTTTCGTAGTGACTGGGGGTTGGTTCGTATATTCTGTAAATATCATATTGTTTGTATCTACAGCATTTACTTCCATTGCTGGCTTTACTTCTTTCATAGAATTGTCAATTGTTTGTACAGGAGCTATTTGTTCATTATTCGTTGCCACTTTTTGTTCTTCTTGCATTTTCTTTTTAGCTAAAAAGTCTACATAGTTTTTTTCTATTTGGGCACGATTTCCTTCTCTTAATTGTATTGGATGACCATGTTCTTCTACTTCAATAAAAAGCGCTACTTCACGATATTCTACCCCTTCTTTTTCTCCACGTAAGCAATGGCGTACTAAATCATCTTTTGTTTCATTCCAAGCTTCTGTAGTTACTATATTATGGAATTTTCTTTCTGTTGGCAATTTAGAAAATATTTCTACTAATGTATTTTCTCCTTCTTTTTCGCCTGTTTCTACTGCAATAAAATCTTCTGCTTTTTCACCAGTTCTTGCATATGCTGTTAATAATTTTTTTCTTTGTTCCTCGTTTGGAAATTTTATTGTAATTTCTGCCATAACACATTCCTCGCTATTCTATTAGTAAGTATAACAAATAAAAAAAGTTATTTCAAGTTCTTCTCTTTTGAAATAACAAAATGGCGACAACCAAATGCACAGTAATTTTTTATATAATCATCAATAGTTTGGTAATCATTGTAAGGTTTGCAGTTTTTATTTGTTTGGTCATTAAATCCTTTTAAACGTAATTTGCCATAAGCATAATCTCCTAGAATATAATCAAAATTATCAAAATAATCTGTTAATTTTTCTTCTAGTTCTTCTATATTTATAGCTTCTCCTATATTTTTTATCACTTTATATTTTACAGAGTTTATTTTAATCTCTTTCATATTTACCTCATAAATTGGGTTCCAATTAATACGACTAACATAAGCCCTGTTGCAATTACACTTAATAGAAGTAACAAATCTACATATCCATTTCCAGTTGTAATTGTATTTCCGTATTTTTTATAGTAACTGATTGCGTCCTCTAAACGTCCTCTTTTATTTAAATCGTTATCTTTAATTCTAAAAAAATGATAGACTTTGTTGTTTACATTTTCAATTTCTTCTTCTTTTAAACGCATTACCTCAACAGCATTAAATCCAGCAAGTTGGTATGCTTCTGCACTTAAAGCAACATCTTTAAATTCCGTAAAGGTAAAGTTATGTTTAACCTCAAATAGTTTTGTATTTAAATAGTGTAATAAAATATCTGCATTTGGTGTATATTTATTGTATAAGTCCATTTTAAAAGGATTAGTATCTCCTTTTAAATACAATACGCTTTTAAATAATGCTATATCCTCGTCGTTTACTATAACATTCTTTTTACGTAAAGCAAACATGTCAATTAAAGTTTTTTCAATACTTACAAACAGTTCTTTTTTTATTATTTCATTTTCTGGATTCTGATAGAAAAGTAGTACTTGTCTTTTAAATTCTTGTAAGTCAGTATCTGACAAACCAAATTTTTGTAAATTGGTATCAAAACCTCTTTCATTATTTGTTTTGTAAGGATTAATGATGTCTAATTCTCCATAGATAATTATTAGTGAACGAATAATTATAACTAAAAAAGAATTAAATTCTTCTTTTTCTGGATTTTCTTTATATTTAAGATAATTTTCTATCCCCTTATTTATTGCTTCATTTATAAATATTGTACCTTCCATACGCCTCACCTATTTTAAGTATATCACATATTCTAATTTATAGGAATATTTAATAGGTTACTTTTTGTTTCTATTGCTCCCCCATAATATTCTGGAACAATACCTTGTATGATTTTTGATGCTATTAAAATATTGTATTCATGATTTATTTCTTTTTTTATCGTAGGTGCTATGAATTCATTGGTAATAAAGCAATCAATATAAATAGATACAAGAGCGTTATTGATTCCATAATCTTCTATTTTCGTTCTTATACTACTTGCTACAAATCCCATATAACTTACTTTTACAGGAATTCTTGGGCCTATGTTTGCTAGATAAATTCCGTTACTTGAGACTCCTATAGGAATTGATAGGATTATGCTATCTAATGTAGAACTTAAATCTTCATTGTAATTATTTAAAATTGTATTTCTTATTTGAGTGTCTTCTAAATTTGTTTGTAGATAACTAGTAATTATTGCTAATGCTTTATAGACTTGCTCTAGATTAAAGTCAACAGTAACTATTTCATCATTTTTATTTTTTATAATATGGATAGTTTCATTTAAATCAACTTCTTTATATATATCTTTTACTCGATAATTGGTTAAAATTGTTTCATTTAGCTTATTGATGCTAGATATAGCGACATTTAGTAAATTTGGAGTAATTTTTTCATTAAATTTTAGGAATTCAAAAATGCTTATTCCTATTATAATTGTGAATAATATGCCTATGGTTTGCCAAAATGAAAGAGTAATGGTGTGTCTTTTGTGCATTTTTGTTTTCATATTATTATATATAATCTCTGATCAAAAAAAAGAAGCATTTTTTTACTTCTTTTTTATTTTTTGATTATTATTTATTAGATAAAATTTATAGTTGCAAGCATCTATTATTTTAAAAAACATTTCTAACGTTATTTTTCGTAAACCAGATTCATAATGAGCTAAAGTACAACTTGCTATTCCAAGAATACTTGCGAGTTCTCTTTGGGTTAACCCAACACTTTTTCGGATGTTTTTTAAATCTACCATAACTTAATTCTATATGGATTATCTATTGTTCCATTTCCTTTAGTTCGTAATACTTCTTCTTTTAGATAAAACGTTGGTCGGATTCCTAAAATATGCGTTCTATAAGAAACAGTCATAGGATATGTAGCACCATCAAAAAGTATATACCATACTGAAACACCATTAGTATCTAAAAGTGTTGCTTCTGGACTTATTGTCCATTCGTAATACTTATCTTCTAAATTATATAACCAAGCATTTTCTTTATAGGACGCTCTATTATTTACTAAAGTATTATTCGTCCACATTTTTCTTTCTATGGAATATCCATAATCACTAGGATACATAAGCCCTATATTAGCTACATATGAAGTGGCTCCTTTACTATATCCTTTGGTATTACTTCTTTCTAATGTATAAAAACTTTCTACTGTATGCCCTTCATCACTTGGAGCTCCCAAATACCATTTCGCTTGTTCTATAAATTCACGATATTCTCCTAGTGAATTCCAATACACTTTATTTAATACTTCGGTGTTTAATGGACTTATTTCCCAATCATTACTATCTATATTCTTATTCCATTTATATCCCTTACCTTTTGCAGTATATATGTACCCTGACAAGTTATTTTCTAAATAGCCACTTTCTTCTTCTGTATAATAATCTGCTTTAACAAGTTTTATTCGATTTTCAAATTCTCCATTTTCACTAGATTGAGTTGGAATCACTCCTATAATTCGATACAAATTGTCTTCTGTGCAAGCATCACTACATCCAAAATACACATAGTTATTGGGATTTTTCCCTGTATACCGATAATCTGTTAAGGATGGCGTTTGTTCTGTTTCTTCATGACTTACTACTTCAATTCCACTATTTAAATGTTTACTTTGTTCCATAATATAATCACTTAGTTTCTTTTCTTCTAGTTTTATTATATATGGATTTTCACGTGTTCCCTCTCCACTTTCATATAATACTTCCTTTTTTAAATAGAACGTTGGTCGGATTCCTAAAATATGCGTTCTATAAGAAACAGTCATAGGATATGTAGCACCATCAAAAAGTATATACCATACTGAAACACCATTAGTATCTAAAAGTGTTGCTTCTGGACTTATTGTCCATTCGTAATACTTATCTTCTAAATTATATAACCAAGCATTTTCTTTATAGGACGCTCTATTATTTACTAAAGTATTATTCGTCCACATTTTTCTTTCTATGGAATATCCATAATCACTAGGATACATAAGCCCTATATTAGCTACATATGAAGTGGCTCCTTTACTATATCCTTTGGTATTACTTCTTTCTAATGTATAAAAACTTTCTACTGTATGCCCTTCATCACTTGGAGCTCCCAAATACCATTTCGCTTGTTCTATAAATTCACGATATTCTCCTAGTGAATTCCAATACACTTTATTTAATACTTCGGTGTTTAATGGACTTATTTCCCAATCATTACTATCTATATTCTTATTCCATTTATATCCCTTACCTTTTGCAGTATATATGTACCCTGACAAGTTATTTTCTAAATAGCCACTTTCTTCTTCTGTATAATAATCTGCTTTAACAAGTTTTATTCGATTTTCAAATTCTCCATTTTCACTAGATTGAGTTGGAATCACTCCTATAATTCGATACAAATTGTCTTCTGTGCAAGCATCACTACATCCAAAATACACATAGTTATTGGGATTTTTCCCTGTATACCGATAATCTGTTAAGGATGGCGTTTGTTCTGTTTCTTCATGACTTACTACTTCAATTCCACTATTTAAGTGTTTACTTTGTTCTATAATATAATCACTAAAGATTAAACTTGCTACTTGATTTAAACTAGAATTTACACTTATCTTTCCTAACCATATTTTGTTCATTACTGGGTCACTTACGGTTGCTCTTTCATCTATCCATAATTTCAAACTATAGCTTACTTTCTCTCCTGCATTTAATGTCCCACTTGTTAAACCATACGCTTTTTCAGCTCTATAGTCTTCTCCTTTGTAGGTTGCATCTACACTTTGTAATGAATCTAACCTCTTCTTTCCTGTTTTGTTAAAATCAATATCTAACCATTCATCTCCTAGTTTATTTTCTACTTCCATTACTTCTAGATTCACATCATACACTACATTTAATGTACAGATATTTTCTATCGTAAAGGTGTATTCTTCTAAGTTTTCTGCTTCTTTATCCGTTAAAGGATAGGCTTTTTCTAATTGAATAGCTCCTGTTTCATCTGTTATTGTTAGCTTTAAACAATCACTTGCTATTTTATTGATTCCACTTTGGTATGCTGTATGACTCCACCATGCATAACTTACCCCAATAATTACTCCTACTATGCTTAGTATTCCTATAGTAATTAGTATTTTCCTTCTTTTTCCTCCTGGGTCTTTCCTTTTATTTAATGTGCCCCCCCCCCAGGTTGGTTCCTGAAGTTGGGAGGTTTTTATTTCTTTTTTTCATTTCTTTTCCTCCTTCTATTATAATCACTATTTTAAAATACTTTTTTCTTTTTGGCAAGAATTCTTCTTTACTGGATAGTGTAACGGAATGTCGGGAAAAGAAAAAACATATTCCATTTGTTATAATAA
>CAQBKK010000027.1 GCA_948760655.1 uncultured Bacilli bacterium
TGACCAAGAACTACTTGACAAAACAGGAGGAATTGTCCAAGGAATGAGTGGAAGCCCCATAATCCAAAATGGTAAAATTATCGGGGCAGTGACTCATGTAATTGTCGATAACGTAAGAACAGGGTATGGAATATTTATAACAACCATGTTAACAGAAGGCGAAAATTAAGCCTTTTTTTGTATGAATTCTAAATGATGGAATTTAACAGAAAACTTTTTAACACTACCTTTATATACTGGAACGGTTAAAATGGCTTATGAGACAGGAGCTGACATTATTCCAGTTGCTATTGAACAATATGGAAATCATTTTTTTGTAAATATAGGTAAAAATATAAGATGGCACTCTAAATATAGTAAACAAATACTAGGAATGAATGAAATGCTTCGTAGTAGAATGGCAACATTAAAATATGAAATATATGAAAATAGAGGAATTTTTATTCGAGATAGTATTACAAAAGATTTTAAAGAGAACTTTGTACAAAATATATTAGATAGATGTCCTTATAATTTTACCAAAGAAGATGCTTATAAGACAATGTATAGAAATGAAACAGCACATTATATTGCAGAACAATTAAAAATAGATCCAGAATTAGTTAGAACGCTTGATAAAAAAATGAAAAATGTAGCGTAATAATATGTTTTAGTGGTCTTTGTATTCAAAATTTGTTAGAATATTACTAGATGATAGAGGTGGAGAATTTGGCTAGTGTGTTATTTCCGATAGCAGGCGTTTTCCTGGCAACATTTTTAGTTATTTTGTTTTTTTAAAAGAAGAATAATAAAAATGCAGAAACAAATGCAAAAGAAAAATATCTAAATTTAGGATTTTCAGAATACATATCAAAACCTATAAATGTAGTAACTATGCAAGAAATTATAAATAAATACCAATAAATTTCCAAAAGATTAATTTTTAAGAAAAAACTCTTTAAAAAGCAAAAAGATGTCAGCACCCGACATTTTTTTTAAATGTTATTTGTTATAACAAAGTCAGGTGATATAATATGAAAAAATACTTAAAAATCATTCTATTTTCTTGTTTAGTAGGTTCAATACTCGCTGGGGCTTTCTTTTTTAATATCAAAGAAAAAGTAAATGCAAGAAATAAACCCATTTTATATGCCTTTCAAGTCGGTGTATTTAAAAATCGAGATAACGCCAATAATTTTAAAGCTCGTTATACAACTGCTCGCGTTCTATTTGATAAAGAATATTATCGTGTGTTTATTGGAATTACCAAAGACAATAAAGAACTACTTACCAGTCTTTTCGATGCCCAAAATCTAAGCTATTACATAAAAGAAATAGAAGTAAATAATGAAAATTTCTTAGAAACTATACAAAAATATGATGATTTATTAACCAAAACAGGAGAAGAAAACAAAATGATGGTAATTAAAAATATGTTAGAAAGCATGCCAAATGAATTATAAAATAAAAGATCTACCCCTAGACGAACGCCCGCGAGAAAAATTAAAAGAGAAAGGAGCAGAAAACCTATCCAATGAAGAATTAATCGCTATCCTACTAAGAACAGGTTCTAAAGAAGAATCTGTAAAAGACTTAGCCATTCGTGTAATCAAAAATGTAAGTCATTTTCAAGACTTAAATACTTTATCCTATCGAGATTTAATCAATTTAAAAGGAATAAAAGAAGCAAAAGCGATAACTCTGATTGCAGCCATTGAATTAGGAAGAAGACTGGCCAACCCAGAAAAAATAACCAAACTAAAAATAACCAACGCCGAAATTTTATACAATCACTTTCGCCTAAAAATTCTTTCCACCAAACAAGAAAAATTATTCTGTGTGTTCTTAAACACCAAAAACGAAGTGATTACTTACGAAACAATATTTATAGGTACACAAAATAAAAGCATCACCCATCCTAGGGAAATATTCCATGCTGCCCTAAAAAATAGTGCTGTAAAAATTATCATCCTTCATAATCATCCTACTGGAGACCCAACGCCCAGTGAAGAAGATATTAAATTCACTAGAGAAATAAAAAGTATTGCAGAATTACTTAAAATTCCTTTAATGGATCATATCATCATTGGAGAACATACGTATTTTAGTTTTTTTGACCATGAAATGCTTTAATTTTTTCGAAAATCACCATACTATAACTAGGTGAGTAAGATGACAAAAAAGCAAAAAGCACTAATCTATATATTAATAATTATATCTTTACTTTTAAAAGAAGAAGTATATAAACTTCTTTTCAAAAGAGATTTAAAATACCAAACCTATACCGCCATTTGTAACATAAAAAATAAAACAATAGAAGAAAAATACCAAGAATTAGTAGAAGCGTATGAGTATGAAGATACAGTAAATTATAATGTAGAAGCATCAAAAATACTATATCGAAATATCTACAATCTAAACGATACCATTACCATTTATAAAGGAAGTAATAGTGAGATACACGAAAAAAACCTCGTAATTAATGAAGAAGGGCTGGTAGGAATTGTAAAAAAAGTAAACAAAGAAAGTAGTGAAGTGGATCTTCTTCTAAAAGAGAATATAAACCTATCGGTAAAAATCAACGATAGCTATGGAATTTTAAAATACAAAGAAAATAAACTCGTCGTAGAAGGAATAAATAATAAAGCAACAATAAAAGAAGGAGACAAAATAACGACCAGTGATATATCCATATATCCAGAAAATATTTTAGTTGGCTATATCAGCGAAATAACAGACAATAACTACGAAATAGAAAAATTAATTACAGTTACTCCTGCTGTAAACTTTGAAAATTTAAAATATGTAAGTATTATAAAAGATTTACGAGGTGAGAAATGATTTTTCTCTATTTTCTTTTAGACATAGCATTTTATAACTATACTTCCTGCCAAACAGCCCTATTTTTACTAGCAATTTTAGAAAAATGGGAAAATAAATACATCCCCATACTGGCTTCTATTTTCTTTGATTACCTATTACACATGAGAGGAAGATTTGCTCTTATATTTATAATGCTATATCTATTGAATAAATATCTAAAAGTAACAAAAAATACCATAGCAAAAAGGATATTCCAGTTTTCTATTCTCTTATTTTTCTACACATTGTTTGTGTTTCTAATGTACCATAAATGGACTTGGAATCTAAGTGGTCTTTTAGTCACCTTCTTCTTTGTAGTTTTTAGTTATAAAAAGAAATCTATTTCATAAAATGAAATAGGTGATACTATGGATAATTTAGCAATAGAAGCCCTAAATCGAATGAAAAGTAAAAGAAAAAACTTAGTAAAAGAAGATAAAAAGAAAAAAAATGTACCACCCTCTAAATATATAGCCAATCTTTTTACTAGAACACTTTTAAGTGTAATCATGTGTTTACTCTGTGCTATATTTATAAACATAAGTGATAAAAATCTCATCTTCTTTAAAGATCACTTTCTAAACGACACATTAGCTTTCAATAAAATTAATGACTTTTATACCAAATACTTTGGAAATGTCATCCCCGAAAAATTAGCAAACAATATAAATACCATTCCAGTTTTTGAAAATCAAGGAAATTACAAAAATATAGTAGAAGAAGGAGATTCTTATAAAGTAGAACTTACAAGTAATGTATTTTCTTATTTAGAAAGTGGAGTAATTGTGTTTTTAGGAGAAAAAGAAGGATTTGGAAAAACAATTATTGTCCAGGGCATAGATGGAGTAGATATTTGGTATTCCAATATAGAAAATTACAACTGTACTCTTTACGATTATGTGGAAAAAGAAAGCATTGTAGGAGAATTTAAAGAAAATACAGCAGTTTTAACCTTTATAGAAGATGGGAAATCAATATCCTATGAAAACTATCTTTCCTAAATTTAAAATCAATAATATAAGTTATTTTGTTTTTCTCTCCTTTTTGTTAACTGGATACATAAAAAATGCTCTTTTAATTTTTTTAATTATTCTTGTCCATGAACTGGGGCATGTCTTATTCATTCGAGCCTTTCTATATGAAATAGAATGTGTAGAAATATTTCCTTTCGGAGGGATGACTACCACCAAAAATAAACCCATAAATAGTCCTATTAACAAAGATATAATCATCTATTTTGGTGGAATTTTCTTTCAAAGCTTATTGTATGGTATCTTTTTTTTCCTCTACAAAGAAGGAGGAATAAGTACTAGCACCTTTCAAATTTTTAATATGTACAACAAAAGTATCTTCCTATTCAATCTTCTTCCGATAAGACCCTTAGATGGTGGAGAAATACTAAATCTTTTTTTAGAAAAATATACATCATATAAAAATGCCTTCCACGTAACCAACGTAATCTCTCTAATTGTTTTGGTAATATTTAGCATTTATACAATAAAAAGTGGTTTAAATAATTACATTGTTATCTTTTTTTTACTCTATAAAACCTCTATTTACATAAAAAGAAAAGCAATCTATCAAAATAAATTTCTTTTAGAACGTTACCTTTATACATTTCCCTATAAAAAAATAGAACATGATGAAATAGAAGAGGTAGATTGTCTGAAAAAAGAAACACTTCATTTTTTCAAAAAACAAAACAAATACGTTCATGAAAAAGAAATATTACAGCGAAAATTTGACATTCATGACTATTTTTGATAAAATTTATTACGTTTGAAAGGGCTTTCCTGGAAAAACCGCATAGAAAAGGTTAGAAACTAATAATTAGTGCCTTAATAGCGCGTCTTAAATAAAAAAGGAGGTATGAAATGAAAGCTATATTCGCAACAGGTGGAAAACAATATTATGTAACAGAAGGCGATACAATCTACGTAGAAAAACTAGATGTAGAAGCAGGTAAGGATGTTACATTTGACACTGTTTTATTTGTAGATGGTAAAGCAGGTTCTCCCTATGTAAGTGGTGCAAAAGTAGTTTGTACTGTTGAAAAACATGGAAGACAAAAAAAGATTGTTGTTTTCAAATACAAACCTAAAAAGAAATATCGTAACAAACAAGGACATAGACAACCATATACTAAACTTGTTGTTAAAAAAATTGAAGTTAAATAAGTATGATTTGTGTAGAAATAACAAAGAAAAATAACCAAGTAAGTGCTATTAAAATATCGGGACATTCTGGCTATGCAGAAAGTGGAAGTGACATTGTCTGTGCTGCGGTATCTAGTATCGTAACAACTTCCATCAATGGAATTTTAAGCTTTAAAGAAACGATTCAAGTAACAAAGCCAGAAAATCCTTTAGAAATGAAAGTAATAGAATACGATGAAATAACGAGTGTTTTAATAGACAATATGCTTACACTTTTAAAAGAAGTAGAAAAAGAATACAAAAAATACATAAGAATGGAGGAGAAACACGAATGCTAAAGTTTAAATTAAACATCCAATTATTCGCGCACGTTAAAGCCCAAGGTTCTACAAAAAACGGCCGTGATAGTGCTGGTAGACGTTTGGGAGCAAAAGTAAGCGATGGAGAATTTGTAAGTGCTGGCTCTATAATCTATCGTCAAAGAGGAACAAAGATTTATCCTGGAACGAATGTTGGAATGGGAAAAGACCATACACTTTTTGCCAAAATCGATGGAATTGTGAAATTTGAAAGATTAGGAAGAGATAAAAAGAAAGCAAGTGTTTACGAAAAGTAGACACTTTTTTAAATTTGTGCTATAATAAAACACAAAAAAGGAGAAATATATGAAAAATCAAAATATCATAAATTTTTATATAAGTGCCAATAAATTAAAAGAAGTCATTCGTACAGGGTGGAAGGAAGTAAAAATCAGTGCAAAAAGAATAGAATCGGTTGCAGAACATATCTATGGCTGTCTAACACTCACAATAGCTTTAAAAAGTGAATACCATTTAGAAATAGATATTAACAAAGTATTTTTCATGACAATACTAAAAGAACTAGAAAAAATAGATTTAGAAAAAGAATACATACCTACAAACAAACTATCTAAAGAACAAAGGCAAGCAAAAGCTCTTGAAAAAATTAGAGAAATAACTAAAAACTTAACAAACCAAGAAGAATTAATGACTCTTGTAAAAGAATTCCAAGAAGGGATTACCAAAGAAGCAAAATTTACAAATTGTGTAAGCAAAATAGAATCAGACTTACAAGCCAAAATATATGACTTAAAAGGAGAATTTACTTTAGAAAATGCGTTAGAAGACATCAAAAATTTTGATACAGACTTACAGCAGAAAATTCTACCCAATATCAAAAATGCAAGTGATGGTTGGTTAGAATACGATAAAAAATACTATAAAGAAGACGAACTATTTAAAAACTTAGCAAAAGATATTCAAGAATTAGAAAACTTGGAATAAAATCGTGTTTACGAGAAATAGACACTGTTTTTATTTTTTGATACAATAAAAAGAGGTGAGAAAAATGCGATACAACGTAGTAAAAGGTGCCAAAGAAATATTAGAAAATAGTGAATATATTATAAAAACTCCCCAAAATCATAAAAACAACTGGCAAAAAGTATTTGGAAACAATAATCCCATTTGTTTAGAACTAGGAATGGGCAGAGGCATATTTATAATAGAGATGGCACGGGCATATCCAAACAAAAACTTCATCGGCTTAGAAATCGATGCATCACAAACAGCAACAGCAGTGAAAAATATTGGAACAAAAAAATTACCAAACTTAAAAATTATTTGTGCGGATGCCAATAATTTAGCTGATTTTTTTGGACGTGAAATTAGTACCATTTACTTAACATTCTCAGAACCATGGCCAAAAAAGCAAGACGAGAAAAAAAGATTTACATCCATGAATTACCTAAAACTATACGATCGTATTTTCAAGAAAAACAAACACATTGTACTAAAAACCGATAATAAAATCTTATTCTCTTCTTCATTAGAAAATCTAAGCAATTATTGGTATACATTTGAGAAAGTAAGCCTAGATTTACATCATGACGAAAGAAAAATACCAAATATTATGACAGACTTTGAAGTCCAATACTATAAAGAGCATCGTCCTATTTATTATGTCGATGCAACATTTAAAGAGTAAAATAGAAAAGGAGGAAAATTTTATGGCAGAAGCAACAAAAATTTCAATTAAAAGCGTAATTGACAAACTAAACGAGGAAACCCAAAAAATTGGATTACTAGCAAAACATATAAGCGAAAGTCCAAAATTTATTAAAAAAATATACCAAGAAGAAAAAGTATACGAAGATGGCTCCACAACCACTGATAAATGGTTTCAATTTAAAGAAGAAATTATTTATTTGTATGAAAGCTATAACACTTTACTTCCTATTCTAAACAATGCATTTTGTATGGAAGTAGAAGCAATGAGAGAGGCCAATCATTTTATTAACGAATTGTATGAAATGATTATGTGTTTAGATTTTAAAATAAGTGAGAATCCCGAAAACCGATTAAAAATACTTCAAAGAGGGTTAGAAAATATAAAAGTTGTTTGTACCTATCAATATTGCAACATGTCAATGAATGAATTAGAAAGAAAAACAAAAAGATTACAAAAGAAAAATCCAGATGTAAAAACAAAAAAAATAGAGATAGAAAACGAAAATCGAGAAATTGCAACAGATTATCACGAAGAATTTATGAATTTTTATAAAAAAAGAGAAGAAAACAAGCAACAAATAAAAGAAGCGTATCATAAAGCAATAGCATCTCCAGAAGAAAGAAAAAAATGGCAAGAAAAATTAGAGAATGAACTGGAGGAATGTAGAGAAAAGATACTGAATAGAAAGAGCAATATAAAAACCCAAGAAGATTGGAGAAACCTAGAAATTTATATAAAAGTAAGGAAACAAAATTATAGTTGGTTTATTAGTGAAAATGAGAAAAAAGTAGAAACAAATGTTTATTTAAATGAATTAGAATTTCTTATGCAATGTATAGACATAGGGAAACAGAAATATTATGATTTAATAGACGCAAATAATCTATCCGAAATAATGAGCCACATAGAAACCCTTTATATATTATATGATACAACCCAAACAATCAAAGCTTTAGAAAAATTAGCAGAGCTTAAAAATGACGATGAAACTGTTGTAACAGTAACAGATTGTTTAGGACAGAGCCACCAAATTTTAGTTGCCCATGTAGAACAATACAAAGAGCTTGATAAAAAACAAAAAGAATTATATATAGCTTATCAAGAAGCGATAGAATTTATGAACGCAGAAAGAGAAATAAACCAAGAATCTGAATTTGATGATTCTATCAAAAAATAAAAAGAAAGTAAGTCACAAGAGCAGGCTTATTTTTTTTAATGGAATCATCTTTAAAAAAAGAAATATTTTTTTTCTTCCTATTTTCGCTTACTCATGTTAAAATCTAGTAAAAGCGAGGTGCTAGTATGTTTGTAGATGAGGTAACAATTAAATTGATAGCTGGAAAAGGGGGAGACGGGTGTACCTCTTTTCGCCGTGAAAAATATATACCAATGGGAGGCCCAGATGGTGGAAATGGTGGATCTGGTGGAAACATCATTTTAGAAGCAGATAAAAATTTAAAAACATTAATTGATCTTCGTTATAAAAAAATCGTAAAAGCAGATAAAGGAATAAATGGGAAAGGGAGTACTAGAAATGGTGCGAATGCTAAAGATATTATTTTAAAAGTTCCTATGGGAACAACCATTTATAATGCAGATAATAATCTTATTTTAGCTGACTTAAAAAATGATAAAGAACAAATTATTGTTGCTCACGGCGGACGTGGGGGAAGAGGAAACAAAGCCTTTGCCACCCATAACGAACCTGCACCAAAATTTAGTGAACTTGGAGCACCTGGAGAAGAAGTATTTGTGCGTTGTGAATTAAAAGTCATGGCAGACGTGGGTCTAATTGGAATGCCAAGTGTCGGAAAAAGTACAATTTTAAGTTTAATTAGTGGAGCAAAACCTAAAATTGGAGCCTATCACTTCACAACCTTAAATCCCAATCTTGGCGTTGTAAAATTAAACGATGAAAGAACATTTGTTATGGCAGACTTACCAGGGTTAATTGAAGGCGCACATGAAGGAGCAGGACTAGGACTACAATTCTTACGCCATGCCATGCGTACACGTATACTTGCTCATGTCATTGATATGGGAGCATTTGAAGGGCGAGATCCAATAGAAGACTATAAAAAAATAAGAGCAGAAATTGAAAGTTATGATGATAAATTAAAAAATAAAAAAGAAATTATCATTGCCAATAAAATGGATTTAGAAGGTGCCCAAGAAAACCTAAAAAAATTTAAAGAAGCCCTACCAGAGTTAGAAGTGTTTGAAATCAGTGCTTTAAATAACGATGGCTTTGAACTATTACTTGCAAAATTAGCAGACCTTTTAGAAACTTTGCCAGAGGAAGATTTATACGAAGAACAAGACTACGAAAGTTATATCATTTATAAATTTCAAAATGAACGCCCTTATACTATAAAAAAGGATAATGATGTATGGGTATTAGAAGGAGAAGAAATAGAAAAACTATTTAAAATGACAAGATTTACAGAAGACGAAGCAGTTCTTCGTTTTGCTCGTAAATTAAAAGGTATGGGAGTAGAAGACGAACTAGAACGTTTAGGTGCCAAACGGGGAGATACCGTCCAAATCCTAGACTACATCTTCGAATTCAAAGAATAAAATATCTCCTAATGATAAACTTGAACTAGTACCATTTGGAAGTTCCAAAATACTAGTTTTTTTTATTGGGGTATGGATCTTCACAATTTTATTTTTATTTAGATTTCTCTCTAAAAAAATAATTTCATTTTTCTCATTTAAACCAACAACATCAATGGCCTCTTTCATAAAAAAAGTATGTATACCATTACATGCTGGAAATAACATGCCATAATTAATATTTGTTTTTCCCATAAGTCCATATAATCTTTCTTTAAATGTAGTTGCTTCTAAAATTTTAATATATTGCTTATTCAATAAAAGTTTCATTTTATCACCTTAATAATCATATCATATCAACTATAAAATATGACTAAAATTATCTAAAAATACATAACTAACAATATTTAAAAGGAAGCAAAAATTTAAAGGAGTTTAAAATTTTTTAGAGAAGCAAGAAACAATAACAAAATAATATGATATAATATTCAAATATAAAGTGTTTGGAGTGAGAATATGGATTATGCAGGATTAACTAAGAAAGATCTTACAGAAGAAGATATTAAACTAAAATATATTACGCCAGCTTTACAAAATGCTGATTGGGATATTAAAAGTCAAATCAGATGTGAATTTTATTATACTGCTGGAAAAATAAACATAAGAGAAAATGTTGCTCATCGAAGTAAAGGGAAAAAAGTAGACTATTTACTTTTCTATAAATCTAATTTGCCAATTGCAATCGTGGAAGCAAAAAATAATAAAGAAATAGTTTCTCATGGAATTCAAAAAGCCATGGACTATGCCAAAGATTTAGATATTCCCTTCGCTTATTCTTCAAATGGAGATGGTTTTTATGAACATGATATGCTTACTGGTATAGAACGAGAAATAAAAATAGATGAATTTCCTACACCTAGTGAATTGTGGAAAAGATTTCTAAAAGAAAAAAATATAGATGAAGAACAAGAAAAGATAATTACAGAACCCTATTACTTTTTAGATGCAAATAAAACACCTAGATATTATCAAAGAATAGCCATTAATAAAACTATTGAAGCGATTACTAAGGGTAAAAAAAGAATATTACTAGTAATGGCAACGGGTACAGGAAAAACATTTACAGCTTTTCAAATAATTCATCGACTACATAAAACAAGAAAATGTAAAAAGATACTTTATTTGGCAGATCGCAATATTTTAATCAATCAAACGATGCAAAATGATTTTAAACCATTTCAAAAAGTAATGACTAAAATAGAGAATAGAAATATGGATTCTTCTTACGAAATATATATGTCATTATATCATCAAATGAAAAGCCAAGACAAAGACATCTATAAACAATTTCAACCAGATTTTTTTGATTTAATAATAGTTGATGAATGTCATAGAAGTAGTGCTAAAGATGATTCCAATTGGCATGAAATATTAACTTATTTTGAAAGCGCAACACAAATTGGTATGACAGCTACTCCAAAAGAAACAGTAGATGTATCAAATATCAATTATTTCGGCGAACCTATATATACATATTCCTTAAAACAAGGTATTGAAGATGGTTTCCTAGCACCATACAAAGTGGTTAAAGTGGGGCTTGATAGAGATTTAATTGGATATAGACCAGAAAAAGGAAAACTTGATGAAGATGGATATGAGGTGGAAGACCGAGAATACGCACTTTCGGATTATGATAGAAAAATTGTTATTGATGAAAGAACCCAAGTTGTTGCTAAAAGAATAACAGAATTTTTAAAAGCAACAGATCGTATGTCAAAAACGATTGTATTTTGTGTGGATACAGAACATGCACTAAGAATGCGTAATGCGTTAATAAATGAAAATACGGATATGGTAAAAATGAATCCAAACTATGTTGTAAGAATAACTGGTAATGATGACATTGGAAAATCTCAATTAGATAACTTTATTGATGCCAATACAGATTATCCTGTTATTGCTACTACATCTAAACTTCTTTCTACGGGAGTGGATACGAAAACAGTTAAATTGATTGCCTTAGATGTGGAAATTTCTAGCATGACTGATTTTAAACAAATTATAGGTCGTGGTACGAGATTATTACCCAATAAGGGAAAAGAGTATTTTACCATAATGGACTATAGAAACAATTCTGAAAAGTTTGCCGATTCATCATTCAATGGTGCAGCAGAAATGGTACTAGCTGTTGATGGAGGAAATGGGAAAAAAACAGTTTTACCAAAAGACTATGGAATTACGGAACCTACGCCTAAAAATCCTATGAATGGTATCATAATAGATGGCGAATCAAAAAAAGTATATATTAACGGAGTGGATGTTTCCATTATTAAAGAAACGGTACAATATTATGATGCTGATGGAAAATTAATAACAGAATCAATTACTGAATATTCAAAAAAACAATTAAAAAGATTATATGAGAATCAAGATGGATTTGTTCAAGAATGGTTTAGAGCAGAATCTAAACAGGAATTTTTAGATTATTTGGCTAGTGAAGGTGTTATGATAGATACTTTGATAGAACAAATTAACGATAATAATGTTGATGAATTTGATTTATTATGTAATATTGCTTTTGATACGGAATTTATATCTAAAGAAGATAGAATTAGAAAAGTAGAAAATTCAGATGTATTAAGTATTTATAATGACACACAAAGAGAAGTAATAGAAGAATTACTAAATACATATAGAAATAACGGTATTACTGAACTAGAAAATGTTAAAACATTAAATGTTAAAAATTTTAATAAGTTTGGTGGATTAGTAACAATTGTAAACAATATATTTGGGGGTAAAGAACAATATAAACAGATGATTTGTATGATAGAAAAAAAATTATATTGTTATGAGGTTTAGAAAATGAATATTAATACAATGATTAAGAAATTACAAGATATAATGCGACAAGATGCTGGAATTAATGGAGATGCCCAAAGAATAGAACAAATCGTTTGGATGCTATTTTTAAAACTATATGATGCAAAAGAAACAGAATGGGAAATTTATGATGATAACTATACCTCAATTATTCCAGAAGAATATAGATGGAGAAATTGGGCGATAGATAAAAAAGATGGAGAAGCAATTACTGGTAGTGAAATGGAATCTTTTATTACGCAACTATTTGTTCATTTAAAAGAATTAGAAGTGAATGATATTACCGATATTAGAGGAAGATTGATAAAAGAAGTATTTACCGATTTAAACAACTACATGAAAGATGGAGTCTTAATCAGACAAATTGTTAATGTTTTAAATGAAATGGATTTAACAGATTTTAAAATTAGACATGCATTTAATGAAATATATGAAACAATATTAAAGGAATTACAAAACGCTGGTAAGTCAGGAGAGTTTTACACTCCTAGAGCAATAACAGATTTTGTTGTGAAAATAATTAACCCTCAAATTGGCGAATCAGTAGCAGATTTTGCTTGTGGTACAGGAGGATTTTTAGTATCAGCACTTAATCATATGAAGGAAAATGTTATGAGTACTAAGGATAATGAAATTTTAAATAACTCTTTTTATGGAGTCGAAAAAAAATCATTGCCATATCTATTATGTGTTACTAATATGTTACTACATGACATAAATGAGCCTACAATTATTAGAGGAAATTCCCTTGAAGTAAATGTTAGAGATTATAAAGATGAAGACAAATTTGATATAATTTTAATGAATCCTCCCTATGGTGGTACTGAAAAAAAATCAATCCAACAAAATTTCCCAGAAAATTTAAGAAATTCAGAAACAGCTGACTTATTTATGGTAGAAATACTTTTTAGATTAAAACAAAATGGTAGAGTAGGAATAGTCTTACCAGATGGATTCTTATTTGGAAATGATAATGCAAAAATTGAAATCAAGACGAAGTTACTTGAAGATTATAATCTACATACAATCATAAGATTACCTGGTTCAATATTTGCTCCATATACAAGTATTACAACAAACCTTCTTTTCTTTGACAAAACGAAAACTACGGAGGAAATATGGTTTTATAGAATGGATATGCCAAAAGAGTATAAAGCATTTAGTAAAACAAAACCTGTTGAATTAAAACACTTACAGCCAATTATAGATTGGTGGAATAATCGGGTGGAAATCAAAGATAAAAAAGAAGATAAATCACTAACTGAAACATGGAAAGCAAAGAAATTTACAGTTAATGAAATAAAAGAATTAAACTATAACTTAGATCAATGTGGTTTTCCAGTTAAAGAAGAAATTATTTTGTCACCAAAAGAAACTATGGATAATTTTATAGTGAAAAGAGAAAAATTAGAAAAAGAACTTGATATAAAATTACAAGAAATTATTAAATTAATTGGTGATGTGAAATGATAGTAGATGAATTAAAACAAAGCATTTTAGATTATGCATTTCAAGGAAAGTTGACGATTCGATTAGATTCTGATTCTTCAGTAAAAGCCTTATTAGAAATTATAAATAATCACCGAAGAAATATTGAGACTTCTAAAAAAGATATACATCCAAATATAATTGAAGAAAAAGAAATTCCATTTTCAATACCAAAAGAATGGAAATGGGTACGCTGGGGAGATTTATCTAATTCAATCCAATATGGCATTAATTCTGGTGCTAAAAATAATGGAAATGCAAAATTGGTTAGAATTAGTGACATTCAAAATAATGAAATTATATGGGGAAATGTTCCATATTGTGAAGTAAAAGATTCTGATATACAGCAATATTTGTTGTATGAAAATGATATTTTATTTGCAAGAACTGGAGGAACTGTTGGAAAGTCTGTTATAGTTAAAAATATTCCGACCGATATTCCATATATTTTCGCGGGCTATTTAATTAGATCAAATTATAATTCAAATATTAATTATAAATATCTTAAGTATTTTATGGAAAGTAATTTATATTGGAGCCAATTAAAAAATGGTACAATAGGTAGTGCACAACCCAATTGCAATGGTCAAACATTGTCTAAGATGATTTTACCCTTACCTCCATTAGAAGAACAACAAAGGATAGTAGATAA
>CAQBKK010000028.1 GCA_948760655.1 uncultured Bacilli bacterium
AATGAGCTTAATTTATTTATAAGAAGTATAAATGGATATGGTCAAAAGACAGGTGGTTTATTACTTAGATTAATATATGAAGCTGGTGTATGTAAATTTAATGATAAATTAGGTTATATTCCATTAGATAGACATGACATTGAAATTAGTTATTTAAATAATATTATTGAAAGTAGAAAGTTAAGTAATAACCAAATAGAAGAATTATCTAGTTTGTATATAGAAAGTGGAAAGAGACTAGGAATTGATGCAAACTTAATAGACAAATATTTATGGAATATAGGTAATGATTTTTGTAATAAAAAGAATTGTGTTATGTGTCCGTTATATGATGATTGTAAAACAAAAATATATGAAAAATGAAGGAGGATTTTGGTAAATGCAAATAGACAAGCTAAAAGATTTAATTTTATATCAAAGTGAAAATACAAATAAGTCTATTGAGGTACTTTATGATAATGAAGATTTTTGGTTAACTCAAAAGACTATGGCAGAATTATTTAATGTTAAAGTTAATACCATTAATTATCATTTAAAAGAAGTTTTTTATGGCAACGAATTAAAAGAAGACTCAGTTATTCGAAAAATTCGAATAACTGCTTCAGATGGTAAGGAATATAATACTAACTTTTATAGTTTAGATGCCATTATTGCAGTAGGTTATCGTGTCAATTCAAAAGAGGCTACTGATTTTAGAATATGGGCAACAAATACTTTAAAAGAGTATATAAAAAAAGGCTTTGTTTTAAATTCTGAATTGTTAAAAAATGGTTCAAAATTTGGTAAAGATTATTTTGATGAATTACTAGTTAAGATTAAAGAAATTAGGGCTAGTGAAAGAAGATTTTATCAAAAGATTACCGATATTTATAAAGAATGTAGTTACGATTATGATAAGAATAGTAAAACAACAAAAGAATTCTATAAAAATGTGCAAAATAAATTACACTTCGCTATTACAGGAATGACAGCACCAGAGATTATAAAAACACGAGTTGATTCGAAAAAAGAATACATGGGACTTCAAACTTGGAAGAATGCACCTAATAGTAAAATACTTGAAACAGATGTTGTCATTGCTAAAAATTATTTATCAGAAGAAGAAATAAAGGAACTTAATAATTTAGTATCTATGTATTTAGATTTTGCTGAAAGACAAGTTAAACTAGGTCATATCATTTCCATGCAAGAGTGGAAAGATAAATTAGAAATGTTTCTAAATTTAAATGAATATAACATTTTAAAAGATAATGGAAAAGTAAAAAGAAAAATTGCAGATAAACTAGCGCTTGATGAATACGAAAAATATCGTGTAGTACAAGATCAAAAATATATATCTGATTTTGATGAATTAGTATTAGAAACTAAAAGTATTGATTCGCAAAAATAATGTTCCTTTCTCTATGAAAAATATTTTGTTTGTGTGGAGAAAAGAATTGGTGATTAGATATTAAGGTGGTGATAATCATTAAAGGTAAATTATTTGATGAATTAATAAACGATATGAGTAAATGTAAAAAATGTATATCTATGTATTCTAAAAATAATACGGATTGCTCACTTATTAATATCTATGAAAATACAAAGTTTGCCAAAGAAATACCCTCAATATGGACGGATTGGTATAATAGATTGGATTCTAATATTATGATAATTGGACAGGATTGGGGGCCATTTGAAGATATGAAAAAACTAAATGAAAAATATTTAGAGAATCTAACAAAAGAAAATTAGTCTAAATTAATTGATGATGAAAAGAGTTTAACTAAAAAGCAACTTACAAAGTATATGTTAGAGTCTTCTAATGGTAAAATTGATTCTATCAATGATAATTACATTACCAATGCCATTATGTGTGGAAGAAAAGGAAACAATTATAGAGGAAATAACATCAATTTAAAATGTTCAACATTAAATTGTAAAGAGTTTTTGCTTAGGCAAATAGAAATAGTAAAACCAAAAGTAATATTAACACTAGGCTATTATCCCCTATATTCACTTTCTACTATTTATAATTTCAAGATAGAAAATAATTTAACAAAAACGATAGAAAAATATCCTATAATAAAGTTAGCAAGTTTCATCATTGTTCCTCTATACCATCCAGTAGCGCAAATAACAAAAGAAAAACAAATGGAACAATATAATAGGATTTGGCAATATATTTAAGAAAAAAGAAAGGAAAGATAAAATGGAATTTATAAAAAAGGAAGAAGCAATCAGCTATAGTGGAGATGGTTATTCAGGATTAGACTATCCATCAAGTGACAAAGACATCAACTTTGCAGTCATAAAAATAAAAGGAAGAAGTCCAAAAACAGGTTTTCAAGTAAATACAGAATGTAAAGAGTTATTATATATAATGAATGGCAATGGAACTCTATATCTAAAAGAAAACAATGAAAAGATAGATTTTAAAGAGGGCGACGTAATTCTGATTAATAAAAATGAATACTATGCTTTTGATGGTGACTTTGAAGGCTTAGTTCCATGTACACCAGCATGGACGAGTGAACAACATAAGTATATAGATTAATAATAACGAGGAGATGACTTATGAGAGAAACTCTAATTAACAACTTTTTAAGAATATCTAAAATTCCTAGGGAATCAGGACAAGAAGATAAAATAGCAGATTTCTTAGTTAATATTGCAAAAGAGAACAATCTTGATTACTTCAAAGATGAAAATAACAATGTTTTAATTAAGAAAAAAGGCAAGATGAATTCTACACCAATAGCGTTACAAGCACATTTAGATATGGTATGTGTTAAAAACAAAGATAGTAATCACGATTTTCAGAATGATGGAATTGAAGTAATCATTGATGGAGATAAAGTAATAGCTAAGGATACTTCTTTAGGAGCAGATCAAGGTGTTGGACTTTCTATGATGTTGACTATTATGGAAGATAAAAATTTATTACATCCTGATTTAGAATTTCTTTTTACTACTGAAGAAGAAACTACATTTAATGGGTCTGTAAATTTTCCCTATTCTAAAGTAGAAAGCAAAAGATTAATCAATCTTGATAATTCAAAAGATAACAGCATATTTATAGGTGCAGATGGAGATATATGCAATGAGTATACTTATAATGGAGAATTAATTGAAAATGATTTGCCTAGTTATAAAATTTTAATTAATGGATTTCCAGGAGGAATTCTAGCGAAGATATTTATTTATCTGAAAACAATGCTATAACTACAATGGCTAGATTATTAATAGATAAAGATATTTTTATAAAAAGTATAGATGGTGGGACTTCTGAAAATGATTTGACTACATTCTGTGAAGTAGTTATAAATACAAACATTAACGTAAATGATATTTTTGGCTGTTTAAATGTTAAAATAGATAAAGTTGATAATAGCAAAAGTTTTTCTAAGGGAGATACAAAAAATATACTAAATGAAATATTAGATTTAAAATGCGGATACATTACTAAAAATAAAGCATCTGCCAACCTTGGATTAATTAAAACAATTAATGATAAAGTTAATATTTATTATGTATTTAGAAGCATGAGTGAAAACGAACTGGATATGATTAATAAGGAAAGCAAAGATTTAAAAAACAATTTTAATGTTAAAGAAGTTTATACAGACCCAATATGGGAAATAGATTATGAATCAGAGTTATTAAAAAAGTATAAAGAATTATATTTAAAAAAACATTCTGAATATCCTTTAGAAGAAATATGGCATGGTGCTATTGAATGTTCTTCAATAAAGAAAAGAATAGACGGATTAGATATAATTTCTATTGGAGCTAATATAGAAAAATTTCATACAATAGATGAAGTTACTTATATAAGTTCATGGATAAAGACCTTTGAGTTATTGATAAAATTTTTAGAAAGTTTATAGAAAACGAAAGAGAATATCAGCCAAATACATGAACGAAAATAAAAAGTAAGAACTTGTTATAAAAAGTTACTTACTTTTCTTTTAATAATTTTTTTTCTAATTTATCAATTACTTCATATAAAATAAATGAAATAAGAATAAGAATAACAACACCACTCATTACAATATTCAAATTAAAAACTTGTGTTCCATAAATAATTAGGTATCCAATACCCTTTTTACTAACTAAAAATTCACCCATAATAACCCCAATTAAAGACATAGAAATATTGATCTTTAAAGAAGAAATAATGGTACGATAAGAAGCTGGAATAACAACTTGTGTAAGTATTTGCATCCTTTTTGCTCCAAATGATTTTAAAAGTTTAATCTTATAAGAATCAGTATTCAAAAAACCATTATAAATAGTAATGATACTTAAAATTAAATTAATAAGCAAAGCCATCACAATAATAGAATTCATATTGGCACCAGCCCAAATAATGATAATGGGGCCCAGTGCCACTTTAGGCAAACTATTAAGCATCGTTAAAAACGGATCAATAATTTTTGCCAAAGTTTTAAACTCGTAAAGAACGACTGCTATAACAAACCCTAAACTAATTCCCAAAAAGAAAGCCAAAAGTGTTTCATAAAGCGTCGTAAAAATGTGCGAAAACAAATGAAAATTTTGATACAAAGAGATGCAAGTTTCCACAATTTTTTTAGGGCTTGAAAAGATAAATGGATTAATAATTTTCTTATCTGCTAAAACTTGCCATAAACCCAAAAATAAAATAGTAATTACAATTTGAGCCATAACAACCAAGATTTTATTTCTCTTAATAGTAGCTAAATACTCTTTTTGTTCCCTAGACACTTATATCCAGTTCCTTCCATAAAGCGTCATAATACTCCATAAATTTTTTATCTTTTCGATTTTCTATAGGACTCGATGGACTTTCTAATTGGATTTCAAAAACTTTTTTTATGGTAGAAGGTCTTTTAGAAAGCACATAAACTTTAGATGCCATAGAAACTGCCTCTGAAATATCATGAGTTACCATAATGACTGTCTGACGTTCCCTTTTTATTATTTTATAAACATCATTACTAATAGCAAGACGGCTTTGATAATCCAGTGCACTAAACGCTTCATCCAGTAACAATAAATCAGGTTGCAAAGCAAGTGTACGAATAAGAGCAACTCTTTGTTTCATTCCCCCTGATAAGCAAGAAGGATATTTATCCTTAAACTCAAACAAGTTGTACTTTTTTAAAAGTTCCAAAACATAAGCTTTACTTTCTTCTGTATTTTCATGTCGGACCTTTAATCCTAGCATACAATTATCTAATATAGTAAGCCAAGGAAAGAGAGCATCACTCTGAAACATATACCCAATCTTAAAGTTTTTACGACCAAATATAATGTTTCCAGAACTCTCTTTGTCTAACCCAGCAATAATATTTAATAACGTTGACTTCCCACAGCCAGAAGACCCAACAAGAGCAATAAAATCTCCTTCTTCTACTTCTATATTAATATCTTGAATTGCCAAGATTTCTCCATCCTTGGTATGGTATTTTTTAGATAAATTTTTAATTTCCAAAATTTTATTCATTAAAAGCGTTTTTAACAAGTTCATTATATGGAACATAAGAGTCTAAAAGAGCTGCATCCATCATAATGTCTTGTAAATTTTTATAACTCTCTTCACTAATAAATGGTGTAGTTAGCCATGAATCATATTTTTTATAGTTATCAACAATACTAGTTAAATCGGTTAAAGAACTATCTGGAAATTGAGGTAGTATAACACGCGCAATTTCTTCACTAGAATGTTCACTTACATATTTAAGTCCTTCATTGATAGCACTTGTAAACTTCTTTATGACGTCTTCGTTATTTTCTAAATAGCTTTTTCTTGCGTAAAAAGCAGTATAAGGAACTTCTCCAGAATAAGCTCCAATGTTACCAACAATATATCCATAACCCTCTTTAACTAATTTTGTAGCATTTGGTTCAAATAAATTAACATAGTCTCCCATTCCTGAGATAAACGATCCAGCAAGGGATGCAAACTCTACACTTGTATTCATGTTGATTTCATCTTCATTAACACCCTCATTTTTTAAAGCATTTTGAAAATTCAAAACAGGCATTCCTCCAAGACGTCCAGCAAGTATTTCTTTTCCTTTTAAATCTTCCAAAGTAAAATTCTCTATATTATTTCTTGCAACAATAAATTGTCCATCTCTTTTAGTAAGTCCACTAAAAGTAACAATGTAATCTTCTTCTCCACCAGTATAAACATAAATAGCACTCTCAGGTCCAGCAAAACCAATTTGTACATCATTAGATAATACAGCGGAAGCCACTTTATCAGCTCCTGGAGTAAGAAGTAATTCTATATCGATTCCATTCTCCTTAAAATAACCATTTTCAATAGCTACATAAAAGGGAGCATAAAAAGCACTATGTGTAACCTCAGCCAGTTTAATCGTAGT
This sequence comes from uncultured Bacilli bacterium, assembly GCA_948760655.1. Next base: position 6,357 of record CAQBKK010000028.1, read on the forward strand.
AAGATTTTCACTTTTTCTAGAGTTATTCCATTTACTAATTGTAACAACTAAAACTAAAAGGACAAGTAAACCCAAAATAACCCCCAAAATTTTTCTTTTCAATTTCTTTTCCTCCTTTTGATTTCAATGTATTATATTCTAAATATCTAAATGTGTTAAAATCTAAAAAAATATAACATCCCCTTTAGGTATTGACAAACGGGAGGGGGTATATGTTACAATACTTCACACCAAAAGAGGGGAAATATGGTTATGAAATTAACATATGAAAAAATTTTTACTATTTTATATTCTAAGTTTGAATTAGTAGTAGGAAAAGAAAAAAATTATTTTTTAGATGAAAAACAAAGAATTGTAGCAACATGGGATAGGGAATTGAGTTTAATCACTATGTTTTATGATTTTCCAAAACATAGTAAAGAAATTTGGAATCATTATGGCAAGGTAGCAATAGGTTTTGCTAAAGACTTTAATGTAAACGGTCAAATTTGTGATATTTTTTGTATTGATGGACTTTGTGGCGCTTTAAATGACTTTATTATGAAAGAAGATTTTTCTATTGATATGATGAACAATAGTGAAATGAGGTATTTATTAGATGACAATAAAAATTCTTTACAAAAACAATTTGAATTATTAAGTTATAATAAGAAAGTATCTATTTTAGAATCCCTTACAGGAGCAACATTTAAGGGTGCAAGCATTGAAGACATTCAATTATTTAAAGAAAGTGAAAAGTATGCTCTTGGAAATTGCGGATATCTAACCGCTAGGAATGGTCTAGCAAGTTTTGAGATTTGTGGCATAGTAAAAGTAAAGAATATAGTAGTAAATAGCAAAAAAGATGGATATGACGTGAATATTATAAACTTTAAAAATATTCAAAAAAAACCTAATTATAAACAAGTTTATGATTATTATCGCTCTAAAAATGATTGGTATTATGAAGCAGGATATAATACAGTAGGTTCTGATAAAACACGTGCTTTTATAGAAAGAAGAAGTTATAGTACAGTGGATGCCGATGCCATTCATATTCCTAAAGATGCATATAATTTTATGTTAGACCCAATTTATGAAAAAGATAATCAATCTTTAAATGCAAAAAAATTACAAATGATTCATGATTTAAGTTTATTATTAAAAAATAAAAAAGAAGCTACAGAATATGTAACATCACATTATAACTTCAACCTACGAAAATGCGATTTAAAAAGACAAAGAATAAAAAAATCATAATATAAAGAGATATTAAAACAAAAATATCTTTTTTTATATTGTATTAGCAAGTACAGGAAATAGTGTTAAAATCTTAAAAAAATGTGATATAATAGGCACAAAAAGACAAGGGTGGTTTTTATGGAATATGAGAAAACGAGAACAATCATGACCAAAAGTGACCAAGGCTCTCGTTGGTTTGGAATCGACTATCACATGAATCTTTACAAAGGCTGTTCCTATGGCTGTATCTATTGTGACTCAAGAAGTGATGCCTACCATATTGATAACTTTGACTTAGTAAGGAGTAAAGTAGATGCTTTAAAAATACTAGAAGAAGAACTTGCCTGTAAAGGGTACAAAGGAGTCGTAAGTTTTGGAACACTCTCTGATCCTTACAACAAAGAAGAAGAACAATATGAAATTACAAGAGGTGCCCTTGAACTCATCAAAAAATACGAATTTGGTGTTTCCATAGACACAAAAAGTGATTTAATACTACGTGATATTGAATTACTAAAAGAAATAAATGAAAAAAATAGCGTAATAATAAAAATAAGCATAACAACCTATGAAGATGACTTAGCAAGTGTTTTAGAACCGAATGTTATCTCCTCAACAAAACGTTTTGAAGTATTGCGTATATTAAGAGAAAATGGCATCTATGCAGGACTATTAATGACCCCAGTACTTCCTTTTATCACAGATAGTGAAGATAACATAAAAACACTAATTCATAAAGCCAAAGAAAACGATGCCAAGTTTATTTATACCAAAATGGGGATGACACTCCGAAGAAAAGCAAGAGAGTATTATTACGAACAAATTGATAAATTATATCCTGGATTATCAGTCGACTATAAAGCAGTATATGAAAAAAACTTGGTGGCCAATCCTTTGCGTTACAAAGACTTACTGGAAATGTTTGTCAATGAATGTAACAAATACCATATTCTTTGTGATATGAGTGAAATTATTGCAGACTACAAGAAAAAAATTCCTATGCGAGAACAAATTAGTTTATTTTAAAATAAATAGTCTTAAGAATAAAGCTTTTAAGGCTTTTTTTTATAATAGGATAATAATGGTAAAAAATTACACTTTAAAATACTAAAAAAATTCCATAGTAATAATGGAGGTGTTATATATGACAGAAAAAGAACTGTTGTATGTGGAAGATGCAATAAATCATGAAATATATATGATTACAACATGCCGAGAAGTAGAGGATTGTCTAACGGATGAAACTCTACAAAAATTAGTAAAAAAATTAGGACGCAAACATGAGGCAATCCTCGCTTCATTTATGGAACTTTTGGAGGTAGAATAATATGGATGATAAATATTTAATGGAAAACATCATGTTCGGTAGTAAAGTTATCAATGATTTATATATGCATGGTTTTATAGAAGCAGCCAATGAACGAGTATTTACAACATTTTGTAAGGCCATGCAAGATACTGCCAAGATGCATTATGAAATATTTAAAGGAATGGAAACCGCAGGATTTTATAACATGACCAATGTAGACCAAAATAAAATAAAACAAACAAAAGAAAAATTGGAATGTACCTGTGAGAAATGCGATTGTGAAGAAGATAAATAAATCTTCTTTTTTTTTCTTTTTTTCACACTTTGCGTTATAATAGCTTGCAAAGGTGAAAAACGAATGGAAAGTTACAAACAAGCAATAGAAAATCTTAAAAAAGCACTTCAAAAAATATGTTATGTGAAATTGCATTTAACTCTTTTACCTGGAGAATCTTTTTGCAAAGATAAATTTCAGATAAAACCAAAGAATATAGGGGAAATTTTTACTTTTTATATAGCCAAAAATCCATACAATTACAATTACTATTTAGAATCTTTATTTTATGAATATGAGCAAGAATGTTTATTTAAAAATCTTTTTAATTTCTATCAAAAACTAGTTGAAAATCATGGAAGTACTCCTTACGCTTGCTCAGTGCATTTAGTAAATATAAAAATTTTAAATCAAATGGAAAAACACAAATTAATTCATATTCATTTAGTAACAGAAAATGAGATAATATTTTCAAAAAAGCGTTCCTTTCATCATGATGATTTATTTTTTTTAATGCCTTTACTTGAAAAATTTCAACTAGATTTATATAAATTTAAATTTCAAAATAAAGAAAATAAAATATTTGTTTCCTTAAAAAATAAAATTATTTTAGAAGAATTAAAAGAGAAAAAAGTGCAAAAAAGATTAACTATAAAAAGAGAAGAATTACAGAAAATAAATGCGTATTATAAAAAATATATTTTTAATAATCAAAATATAAGTCCACCTACATATAGAGAAAGAAGTTTTAAAAGATGAAAAAAAGCTTTATTACTAACCAATTTTAATAAAAAATAAGATTATATAAAATGAACGATGAGGATACAAATTTGAATAACAAAGATAAATATAAATGACCAATTTTTTATAAACTATTCGTTTTAAAGTAAAGAAAAAATGATTTTAAAAAAATCTTAAGTATAAAAAAATTTTATAAAGTGATAAAAAAAGTCAAAAAGCCAAAAAAGAAAATAAGGCTACTTTTCATTTCAGAAAAAAAATTGTATAATGGGTAACGAGGAGAGAAGTGAAATGAACAAATTAAAAAAATGGTTAGTATGCTTAGGAGTAATTCTGTTAATTCCATTTGGTGTATCTGCGAAAAGTTATTCATCTTTAAATTTAGAAGAAACATTAAGAAGAGAAAACATAGAACATAACCTTTCAAACTATAAAGAAACAAATGACCAAATTACAATCTATATGTTTCGGGGGGAACATTGTGGACATTGCCAAAATTTCTTGAAATTTTTAAACGATAGCGTAGAAGAATATGGTACTTATTTTAAATTAGTATCCTATGAAGTTTGGCAAAATGAAAATAATGCTGCCTTAGCATCAGAAGTAGCAAGTCATTTTGGCTTAAAATTAAGTGGTGTTCCCTTTATTGTAATCGGAGAAAAAACATACCAAGGATATACAGAAAAATACAATGAAGAAATTTTAAGTACTATAAAAAATTACTATGAAAATAAACAAACATACAAAGATGTAGTAGAACCATTACTTGGTGAAAAGACAAATGATACTACGGGGGCTGCAATTACAATTATAGTTATATTAGCAGCTTCATCTATAATAGGATTTTTAATTTATATGGCCAAAGATGAATCCAAAATAGAAGAAATTAAAGAGGTCAAAAAAGAGGAAAAAATAGAAATAACACCAAAGACGAAGGAAGAAAAAGAAGTAAAAAAAGTAGAAGAAACAAAACAAAATAGTAAGAAAAAGCCAGAAAAACAAAACTTACCAAAATTAAAAGAAGAAAGTATTACAAATAAAACAATACAAAAATCAAAAGTTGTTAGTAGTCAAAAAACAAAAAATGTAGAGCTTCCTAAGAAAAAAGAAACAGAAGTAAAAAAACAAACTATAGGTATAAAAAAAGTTTCTGCTTCAAATTCAAAACCAAAGAAAACAACAAGTCAAGTTGCTAAGAAAGAGGCATCAACTGTAAAAAAAGATACAGCGAAAAAGAGCACGAAAACTACAAAAAAGGTTAGTACTTCTAACACTCCGAAGACTAAAAAATAAATAGAATAAAAAGTTGTGTGTTTTAGACAAATAAAAAAGCAAGGGTATCAAATTAAACCCTTGTTTTTCTTTTCTCTATAATGTAAGTTGTAAAATCAATAATACTTGAAGCGATTAATAAAACCCCTATAATTTGGAATACAATATTTTGCGCTAAAATAGTATAAAGACCGATACCTATAAATAAGATACCTTCTAAAAGAACAATATAATTTTTATAATTTAGAGAAACAATAACTTTTTTAAGCCCATTGATGATTAATAAAAATCCTAAAATAAAACGTAAAAATACTTCAATGGCTCCTGATAAAAGAATAACTAAAATCCCTACAAATATAGTACTTGTTCCTATAACCAACTTTTGATTGTCTTCTATTTTTAATTCCTTCTTCAAACGATAATAAGAAATTAAACGAAAAATGCCAAAGAAAAGAATAAGTGCTCCAATGACATAAAAGACTATAATTACAAGTCGACTAGAATCAGTAAATAAAATAATGCCTAAAACAAGTAGTAATAAAGGAGCAAGCCATTCTAATTTTTGTTTTTCTTTCTCTTTTACTTTTTTTGGTTTAATAAGTGTAGTTTTTGTTGCTTTCATATAACTTCCTTTCCCAATTATGATACTTCTAAATAGTTAAATTATCAAGTAGAAAAAATATTTAAGATATGCTATAATAAAATTAAAATAAAGGGGATAGTAATATGCTAAAGAAAGAACAAGTGTTAGATACCTTAAAAAAATATGGATTTTATTCTTTAAATCGTGTACCCTATTTGTATCAAAATAAAGAAAAAATAGGAGTTTATTTTGTATGGCCAAATAAACATTATGGAAGTTTAGAACGTGTAATTTATTTTGAAGATGATCAAAAGTTAGAAGAAGAAATTTACAAATATTGGTGGTTTATGAACAATAAAGAAAAAGCACCTATCGATGTAGAATTTGATAATTATGAAGTTGTAAATCCCCAAATCATCTATCGTCATAAAGGATCTATTTTAACCAGTGAAATGATGAAACATTTTAGTGAGAATAAGAATAATTTTGTTGATCCTCGAGAACAACTAAAAAGAAAACAGTTAACTCGTACAGCCAATATATTAATTTCGATACTAAAAGAAAAATGTAAATTACAAACCCAAACCTATCTAAAAGTAACTGAAATGGAAGAAGAAATAAATAAATTAAATAATACATATAACAAGAAATTAAAAGAATACAAAAATGATAAAGAAGTAGTGAGAGAATCTTATGAAATTCTAATGGATGACCAAGATGAAAGTGAAAAATTAATCCATGCTTTGTATGATGAATTAGCCTCTCTTGAAACCTCAGAAGAATTACGTGAATTTATAAACAATATGTTTAATTATCTGTCCGATTTAGAAGCAAGCGAAAGCCATTTGCAAAATGTGTACCTTTTAAATCGCTATCCTATAGAGATAGAAGACTTAAAAAAGAAAATAGATATTTTAAATACAGCATTGCAAAGCAAAAAAAAGATTTTTAAAAACAAACAAAATCCATTAGAACAAATACAAGAAATAGAAAATAAAAGCGAATGCAAAAAAATGATAAATATTAATATTTACATAGAAAAAGAAAGAAAAAATATAATCGAAAAATACCAAAATCGAGAAAATATTGACGAAAATGTTCTGGGGGATTACTTAGTTAATTTTGAAAAGTTGCAAATTGAAATTCCAGATATTATTCCTAATAATGCTCTTGAAGAAATAGAAAAAAACGAATTAATAAAAAAATTAAAAACGATGTTTAATAAATTAAATAAGAGAGAAAAATCGGCTTGTTATGTAGCTTCTTCATTTTTAAAAGATTGTATAAACATTTTAATAGAAAAAGAAGCAACTAAAGAACTAAATGTAAATGACGTAATAAGTAAACTAATATTAGCCAATCAAATTGACCTATTCAATGATGCCTTTACTATATTAGATACTTATATCAATGCTAAAGTGCGAGTAAAATATTTCAGTATTCTAAATATTAACAGTTTTGATGGTTTCCTAGCATCATTGATTGAAGCAATAAGAACACTTAATACTATAAACTTAAACATTGATAAAAGTTTCCATGGTTATTATAACGAAAAAGAAAAAAATAAAGGTATGATTAATTTACATTTAAAAAATATTTTTAATTATAAAGACAAAGTATCTTTTATAGCAACAATAATGCCAAGTGCTAATATTTTCTATTCTCCAATAAATATCGTAAAACAACTTGATATTATTGAAAGCACGGAATTAGTAGAAAGAGAAAACGACACACTCTTCTTACTAAAAAATAAAGTGACCATAGAAACAAAAAGTGATAAGATGGAAGTAGTTAGATTTGAAAAAGGAAAAATAAGCAATCAAAAAGAATACATAGTAGTTACAGAAATGAAAGGAAAAAATAAATGTTACTATTATGAAGATAGAATCTATGCGAAAGAAAATGGAGGGCTTTATGAATAGAAAGGAATTTTTAAAATCATTAAGAAAAGAATTAGCTTTTTTGGAAAAAGAAGAATTAGAAAAAGAAGTATTATATTACATAAATAAAATAGATAGTACTAAAGAATCTGATTTTGAAATTATAAAAACATTTGGAACTATGGAAGATATAACAAAAGAAGTATGCAAAAGACATGGCTTAAATTATAAAACAATTAAAGAAGAAAAACAAAACTGGTTTAAAAATTTTTATACGAATTTAATAGAATTAAGTACTATATTAAAAAATAGTGATGGAAAAAAAAGAAGTAAAATAATTTTAGATATTTTACTTTTAATTGTAGTAACCTGTGTATTAAAAATTCCTTTTATTTTTATTCGTGATTTAGGGGATAGAGCAATTGAAACAATTCTTGAAAGTAATATAACAATATTAGCTTTATGGGGACTTATGATTGAAATAGTATATGTGGTAATTGCTTTAACCTTTTTTATAAAAACTTTTGAACGTTGGTTTAAAGAACTAGCAAAAGAAGAAAAAGAAAAGTAGAGAGATTTTCTCTTTTTTTCTTGCAGTAATAAAAATTATGAATTAAAATAATAACTATAATAGAGGAGGAAAAGAAATGAAAAAAATAGGAAAAAACCTCCCAACCAG
>CAQBKK010000029.1:0-12499 GCA_948760655.1 uncultured Bacilli bacterium
ATTACAAAGACAAATTGATGAAGAGATGAAAGAAGAGGGTTTTAAAGAAGGATTTGACAATGGCTTTCATGATGGCTTTAGCGATGGTGCAAAGAAAAATTCTATGGATATTGCTAAAAAGATGAAAAGTTTAGGAACGAACACGATAGAGCAAATTGCTACGATTACGGGGTTGTCTATAGAAGAAATTGAGGCTATGTAAGAGTATAAAAGTTAAATATGTATCTCTACAAAATGTAGATTTTTTTTAAAATGTATTCTATTATAATAAAATTGGTGATAGAAATGGATGTTGGAAAAAGAATTACAAACTTACGAAAAAAGAAAAATATAACACAACAAGAATTAGCAAAAAAACTATATGTGACAGATAAAACCATATCAAGTTGGGAAGCAAATCGTACAGAACCTAGTTTAGAAATGCTAATAAATTTAAGTGAGATATTCGATTGTAACATGAGTTACTTAGTGTATGGAAAAACTAGAAGAAGTGATATTGAAACAGAAATTAAAATTAAATTATCAGAAAAAGAATACAAAGAATTGGATTTATTTTTAAAAGAAAATGCGAACTCTAAAGGAGAAACCAAACAAGTCGATACCTATTATGAACCAAGCTATCGAAAATTTATTCATGATGAACTGGATAAAGGACTTTCCATACAAGAATGGCTTCGTATAGGAATACGTGGAAACAAAACGATTTTAAATTACAAAAATTGGTATGACAACAAATATTGCGATGAATACGAAGTGGAAATAGACGACGCTAAAAATCTAGATAAAATATTCCATATTTTAGGAATAGAAAAATTAATCATTCTAGTTAAGATGAGAAAAAAGTATATGTATTTAGATAAATATGAGATTTCTTTAGATTATGTTGAAAAACTCGGATACTTTGTGGAAATAGAAACAAAAAAATACGATTCAAATCCACTTGAAGAATACGATAACCTATTAAAAATAGCAAAAAGTTTAAATCTGAATTTAGAGAACATAGATAAAGTGGGATACCCTTACCATTTGTTAAGAGAAAAAATCAAATAGGAATTTTCAAATTCCTTTTTCTAATTTGGGCATCGATAGCAGAGTATAAAAGTTTATCGTAAGTTCGATACTCTTGTAATTTTTTTTCTAACTCTTCATGAGCTATTTTTTGAATAATTTCAGCATGTATTAAAGTCAAATAAATATTCATCGGAATTACACAATTATAGTTTAAATCAATACAATGATTTTGATAGAAAGTGAAAGAGTGATAATATTCTCCAACAAATGCTTGCTTACATAAAGCTGTACAAGCAAAACTCTCAGGTAATGCCTTACAAACTTCATAAGTAGCAGCATGACAATAATCAGATAATTCTTTTTTAGAAGCCATTTTTGCTAATTCAAATTTATCAAGACTTTCAAAATAGGAAGGTGCTTTCCAAAAAGAAATTTTACCTAAAATGCTATCAATCGTATAATAATTTTCTATTTTTTGAATGTCATATAGAAAAGGAGATTGTAAATATTGTTGGATTAAAAATTCTTCTGTTTTTTCATAGGTAACATTACAAATATCTGAAATACATAAAAGTACGGTATGAAAAAAATTGTAATGGTATGTTTCTAATAGCTCATAAAGAAAGGAAATGTCTTTTTTTTCTCGCAGACTATAAAGATGCAAAGTGTTGAATAATTCCTCTGGCTCACCATAGAAAGAGTTAGCAATGTCTATCCAATTAGGATTGTAATTACACAGTTCTTGAATAATTCTTATATAAATATTTTTATTAATAGAAGCAAATCTATCTTCATAAAAATATTGTATTTTATTATATATCCTTTTGCTATTCATAAATCTCACGCTCTGATAAAAAGAATAAAATAGAAAACTAATTTTGTCAATGTAACTATGTGTTATACTTTTTATAGGTGAAAAAGATTATATGGAACAAGATAGATTAGAAAAAGCAAGAGAATTTTGTAGTGAAGTAAAAAGTATAGGAGAAAAATATGGTTTATCTTTCTTCTTTGTAACAGAAGGAGCAAGTGTTACGCAAAATAAAGATTGTAAAGCAGTAGAAAATGCTAGAAATGCTCATAAAAAATGGGAGATAGAGCATGGATTTGATCCAACAGAAACTTGGAAGGAGAAAAACAATGAAAGATGAAATTGGAAAATATTACGACATAGAACCATGGTTGAATTTAGAAAACTTTGTGGAGTTGCTATTTGCATCATTAGCAAACAAAAAAATATTAAATGGAAAAATAAAAATACCAGTTTATTTTCCTTTTGATTATTTAAGTGTTATTGAGATGATGATGTACAATGAAGATTCCACAAGGAAAATAGAGTTTTCAAGAGTAATGGATATAAAAAAATATTACGACAAACAATCAGAATGGGAACTTAATTTAGGAAATGAGATAAATAAATATTTAGCACCGAGAAGAGTAAATTATAACTTTCAATACAACTATTTTTCGTTAGAAATATCGCAAGAAGAAATCGAACAAACTTTTAAAAAATATCCTGAAGAAATTTTAGAAATTATGGACCATTTTACAAAGTTACTTACTTCTTCCTCTTATGAAAGAAGATGCCTTTTATTGCAAAGAGAAAGCACTCGTTGACAACAAGAAAAAATGCGAGAACTAGAAGATTTAGAATTTGCTATTTCCTTAGACAGAAGAGTAAAAAAAGAACAAGAGAAAAAATAAAAACACTACGAATTTACCTTTGTAGTGTTTTTAAGTGTAGTCGTTTGCAAATCTTGACTGACTCCCTCTCCAGAATTAGGGTATTTGGTTGAGTAGGCAAAATCAACAATATAAAGAAGAGAGAAAATAATGCATAAAGTAATTTTTATCTTTCTAGGTATTTTTTCAAAAATACTATCCAAAAAGGGAGCTAAAAAGTAAATAAATAAACATCCACCGAGTCCAAAAAGAATAAGTCCCTCTAGACAAATCCGTCCATGCAAATTTAAAAAGAAACCATCATAATCCCAATACCTTGCATTTTTAAATACTTCTAAGTACCATCCCGTTGCATATTCAAGAGTTCCACAAACAAGTAGAGCAAGCAAAAATGTAAGAATGGGATTCTCCCTTGTTTTTTTCAAAAGGACGAGTAGAAGTAAAAGCCCCCAACCATAAATATGTAACCAAGGACCATGAAGCGTACCACGATTTACAAATTCTCCATATTGAAACAAATGAAGTCCAACTTCCCAAATCCATCCTGCGATGGATGTTACAAAAAACATTAAAATATAATGCATAATTTCATAATTTTTATTATAGTTTGTATGGAACCATTTCTTTGATTCTGCCTCTTTATAAAGCGCTTTATCACTAGGATAAATATCTCCTTCTTCTTCTAAATAAGTATCATGTAAATATTCTATACCTTCTATTTTGTCTATCTTAGCATACCCGCGAATTTGCATATAAAATTCACTCAAACAACATCTTTTGTAAGGTTCTGTGAAAATAATTCCCACCAAATGAAAACTACAAATATCTAAGAGATACCAACCTAACAAGGATAAATCTAATTTTAGAAGTTCCCATTTATGTCCGTTCATCATCCGCCTTGATAACAAAATAGCATCTTTTCCACTAATACCTGGATTTTCTGCTAAAATATAAGGAACCAAGGCATAAGAGTAATGTTTAATAATACCTCCAACAATCGTAAAATACCACAGCCATTCTTGCAGGATAGCACGCATCATGGCATAACTTATATTCAGTGTTTTTTTCACCTTATAAGGAAAAAGCAATCGATGAAAATTTGTTTTTCTATAACGTCGATTCTCTAAGAAAAATCTAGCTTCTCCCACCACAAAAACATTACGTATAAATAAAAAGTAAAAGAATGTTAAAATCGCCCCAAGTAAAATAATAATACTTTGAAACACTTTCTCATGAAAAATAAGTTGATTGAATGAGTTTAACAATCCAAAAATGAAACTACCAGAAGAAGTAACATTATTAAATACATTCGCAAGGACTCCACGTGATGGACGATAAGAGTCTAAATCAAAATCAATAGGAGTCATTTCTTTTATAGTATCACTTAAAATATCAGAATTAATGGTAGTAGTAAATGGCTCGTTTTTAATTGTAATCGTAACACTATCAAATTCAATCATTCGATTCGTCGTTAATTTATAAGTACCAATTAGCATAGAAATAAAAAAAGCAATAGCAACACATCGCCAATAATTTCTTTTTAACGCTTTTTTAGCTTCTTTTTTAATCTCTTTTGTATATATCATAAACTTCCCTCTAAAGCTTTATTTTTTATGTAATCATACTAACTTTTTTTTCTAGTTTTGTCAAATAAAGCTGATTCATATAATAAAGAAAAGAGGTGTTTTAGTGAATAATTTATTTTCCTACTTGCGTTGGCGGGGAGATTTAACATTTGAAGAAAGTCCAATAAACGAAATAGACAATGCAATATTTTGTGCATTCTCTTATATAAGGATAGAAAATTTCATAAATTCTAGTGAAATTCTAACCATAGAAGAATTGTATCCAAGATATGTAAGTAGTGCTAAAAAAGAAAGTATACTTTTAAAAAATCAAAATACTTTATTTGCATTATTACAAAATAGCAAACGTTTTAAACAGGTGAAGGTAGCTAAGTTTATAAAAGAAACCTCTGAGGCGCTTGAAAAACAATTTTGTGCTATGACCTTTGTTTTAAATGAGAATGAATTATTTGTAGCCTTTAGAGGAACCGACGAAACGCTAACAGGTTGGAAAGAAAACTTTAATTTAAGTTTTATGGAAACTACCCCCTCTCAAAAAAGAGCACTTGAATATTTAGAGGAAATTGCTAACCATACCAACAAAGAAATTACAATAGGAGGACACTCAAAAGGCGGAAATCTTGCTATGTATGCCTATGTGTTTTCGAAAAAAGATACAAAAGCAAAAATCAAGCAAGTCTATAACAATGACGGACCAGGACTATCCAAAAATATTTTAAAAAAAGACGAATTAGAAAACATCGAACAAAACATAAAAACTTTAATGCCAAAATCCAGTATTATAGGGAATTTACTAGAAAACTATTCCCAAATAGAAATAGTAAAAAGTAATAGTATTGGTATTTTAGAACATGATATATACACGTGGGAAACTCTTGGCAATCACTTTGTAAAGACAAAAAGCTTAGATAAAAAAACACAAGAATTATGCAATTTCTTAAACAAGAAAATAAACGAAATACCTGATGAAAAAAAGAAACGTATTATCGATTTTTTCTATGAAGTCATGGAGTCATTTGGAGTAACGGATATTGAAGAAGCCATAAATAAAATAGGGAAGAACAATTCCTTATTAAAAAAACACAACTTGTCTTTAGAAGATATGCAAATCATTTGGAAGCTTATGCCTCTTGTTTTAGAGATAATTAAAAAACTTTCGTAAATAGGATAAGATGGTAGTAGAAAGACGAAGGAGTAAATATGGAATTAAGAGTAGTAATGGAAAAAGCAATGTCCAAAGATATAGGAGATATTTTGGAAATAATCAAAACAAGATGTGAATGGTTTCAAAAACAAAATATAGACCAATGGAATCCAGATTCTTATTTGAAAAAATATAATTCAGCCTATTTTTTAGAACAATTAACAAATGGAAACGAATTATATGTTGCTAAACTAAGTGAAAAAGTAGTTGGAGTGATGTTAATCAAATTTAGTGACGAAAGTTATTGGGAAAATGACAACAAATCTTTATATATTCATCATCTAGCAAGTCGTTTAGATAATTCTGGGGAGGGAGTAGGAACTATACTACTAAATTATGCTATGGATTTAGCCGACAAATATAATAAAGAATATGTAAGACTAGATTGTAAAAAAAGTAACCAAAGATTAAATACTTATTACCAAAATAACGGATTTATAATGAGAGGCTCTGGGAAACATGGAACTTATGAATACAATCTATGGGAAAAGGAAGTAGAAGAATGACAGAAAAAATATAATTTTAGTCGTGGACAAAGTCGAATAAATCCTTATGAACTTTTAGAAAAAATAGAAGAAAAGTGATAATTTGTGAAGAATAGATGAAACTTCTCTCTTTTTTTGTAAGGCTATTGACAATTATTTTTGTTTAGCATAAAATGTATCATGGCATAGAAAAGGTGTAGGTGAAAATATGGAAGAAGAAAACATAATGTACCAGATTAAAATATTAGAAAAATATATTACGAGATTTTTAATGAAGGATTTAAAAAAAGACATAGCACCACCAACCCAATCTCAAATGCAAATTATGGAATATATTTTGAACCATGAGAAAGAAGACTTGCACCAAAAGGATTTAGAAAGTATTTTACATCTTCGTAGAGCAACCGTATCAGGAATTTTACATACGATGGAAAAAAATCATTTTATCAAACGTGTTACCGATGAATGCGATGCAAGACAAAAAAGAATTATCTTACATGAAGATGCAAAAAAATGTTTCTTACTTCACTTAAAAAAAGTAAAAGAAATGGAAGAGGTACTTACTGAGAATCTAACGCAAGAAGAAAAAACTACTTTTATGGAAATCCTAAAAAAAATGCAAAATAATATAAAAGAAAGGACAAAAGAAAATGCTTAAATTAATCAAAAATTTTAACAAAAAAGAATGGGGACTCGTATTTGTAAGCTTACTATTAATTGTATTTCAAGTATGGTTAGACTTAAAAATGCCTGATTATATGTCAGAAATTACGAAACTTGTCCAAACAGAGGGAAGTCAAATGCAAGATATCCTAAAAAATGGTGGATACATGCTTTTATGTGCTTTAGGAAGTTTATTTGCAGCAGTAGTTGTTGGGTATTTTGTTGCTCACCTTTCTAGTTCATTTTCTATGAAACTGAGAAAAAAATTGTTTAGTAAAGTAGAAAGTTTATCTACACATGAAGTCAAACAATTTAAAACAGATAGTTTAATCACAAGAACAACCAATGATATTACACAAGTAGAAACACTTATTGGAATGGGATTACAACTTTTAATCAAAGCCCCGATAACAGCAGTTTGGGCAATTACAAAAATTCTAAACAAATCATGGCAGTGGAGCGTAGTTACAGCAGTAGCTGTAGTCATTTTATTATCCGTTATAGGTACACTGATGATTATCATTTTGCCAAAATTTAAAATTGTTCAAAAATTAATCGACCAAGTCAATGGAGTAATTCGTGAACATCTAACTGGAATTCGTGTTGTACGTGCTTTTAATGCTGAAAATTATCAAGAAGAAAAATTTGATGAAGTAAATACAAAATTAACCAATCAACAATTGTATAACCAAAAAAAGTTTGCCTTTTTATCTCCTGTGATGTATTTAGTTATGAATTCTTTAACGTTAGTTATCTATTTCATTGGAGCTTATTTAATAAAAAATGCTTTAATGGCTGACAAAATTAGTTTATTTGGAGACATGGTTGTATTTTCATCTTATGCGATGCAAGTGATTATGTCTTTCTTAATGCTTGCTATGATTTTTATGATTCTTCCAAGAGCCCAAGTTTCTGCTTCTCGTATCAATGAAGTATTAGACACAGAAATTAGTGTCAAAGATGGGGTTCTTACTGAAAATACAAATAAAGAAGTAGGAACCGTAGAATTTAAAAATGTATCGTTTAAATATCCAGATGCCGAAGAATACCTCCTTAAAAATATTTCTTTTAAAGTAAATAGAGGAGAAACCATTGCCTTCATTGGTTCGACAGGAAGTGGAAAATCTACCCTTATTAACTTAGTACCAAGATTTTATGATGCAACAGAAGGAGAAGTACTTGTAGATGGTATCAATGTAAAAGAGTACAAACAAGAATATTTGTATAACAAATTAGGATACGTACCTCAAAAAGCGGTAATTTTTAACGGAAGTGTTTCAGAAAACATTTCGTTTGGAGAAAGCTTAAAAGAAAAAACAGAAGAGAAAATTAAAGAAGCGATTCGTGTTGCCCAAGGAGAAGAATTTGTTTTAAAAATGGATAAGGCTTATGATACAGAACTTGCAAGTGGAGGAACCAACATTTCTGGTGGACAAAAACAAAGGTTAGCGATAGCAAGAGCCGTAGCAAGAGACCCAGAAATCTATATTTTTGATGATTCTTTTTCCGCTCTTGACTACAAAACCGATTCCATTCTTCGTCATGAATTAAAAAAATATACGGGGGATGCCACAAGCTTAATTGTTGCACAAAGAATAGGAACCATTATGAATGCTGATAAAATTGTAGTTTTAGATAATGGATGTTGTGTTGGAATAGGAACACACAAAGAATTATTAAAAACTTGTGAAGTATATAAACAAATTGCTTTATCCCAAGTTACAAAGGAGGAGTTAGAAAATGGCAAATAATAGACCGAGAAGACCAGGACCAGGACATGGCCCTGCACCCGCTGAAAAAGCACGTGACTTTAAAGGCGCCATCACTCGCTTAATCAAAGAACTAAAACATTTTCGTGTTCTGATTATCATTGCGTTGTTTTTAGCTGTAGTAGGTTCCATTCTTGCAATATTTACTCCCAACATCTTATCCAATTTAACGGATGAAATATCTAAAGGATTGGTTGTGAATACCAAAAATTTAGAAATGTTAACAAATCAAATGACTGAAACACTAAATGAAGAAAACTTACAAAAAATAATGCCTGAACTACTTGCTATCGATTTAAGTGAAAAAAATACAGGATTGATTTTAGCGTCTTCTTCCTTGCCACAAGAAGATATAAGAGCATTTACGAACTTTTTAAAAACAAGCAAAGAAAATCCAGAAGAAATGATGAATTCTCTTATGGAATTACCAGAGAATATATTAAAAGAGTTACTTCCAACCAGTACCTATAAAGAAAATACTATCGAGACAGAAGAAAAAATTGCTTTCTTAAAAAGTATAAATAACAAAGAAAATGTAGTCATTTCTGAAAGCATTGCTAATTCGCTATTCACAACTATCGATACGGATAAATTAGACATTACTCCAACTGACCAAGTAGAATTTTTACGTTTAATGCGTGATGTAAATGAAGAGATGGCAACAACTGAATTATATAAAAAAATTGATGAGGCACCTGTTAGTATTCAAGAATTTGTAAAACCATTTATGGATATAGAAAAAATTAGAGCCATTGCCATTACCATTGCTTGTATTTTAATCTGTAGTGCAATCTTTACTTATATTGAATCTATTTCGATGACGATTGTATCCAATAACTTTGCCAAAGGCTTAAGAACAAGAATCTCTAAAAAGATAAATACTTTGCCACTTTCTTATTTTGATAAGAACCAAACAGGAGATATTTTATCAAGAGTGACAAATGATATTGATACGGTTGCTCAATCTATGAACCAATCTTTATCCACGCTTGTTAGTGCGATTACCTTATTTGTAGGAACCATTATCATGATGTTTGTAACCAATGCTTTTATGGCTATCACTGCAATTGTATCTAGTTTACTAGGGTTTATCTTTATGTTTATGGTTCTTGGTAAATCCCAAAAATACTTTAGTGAAAAACAAGAACAATTAGGGGCTTTAAACGGACATATTGAAGAAATATACTCTGGATTAAACGTTGTTAGAGCTTACAATGGTAAAAAACAATCAGACAAAAAATTTGATGAATTAAATGAAAAGATGTACAGAGCCAATTGGAAAAGCCAATTCTTATCAGGTTTAATGATGCCCATGATGAACTTTATAGGAAATTTTGGATATGTGGCTGTTTGTATTGTGGGAGCTCTTCTTACTATGAATGGAAAAATTAGTTTTGGCGTAATTGTCGCTTTCATTTCCTATGTACGTTTATTTACCTCTCCATTATCACAGATTGCTCAAGCAATGACTTCTTTACAATCAACTGCTGCTGCAAGTGAACGAGTATTTGAAATCCTTGACGAAAAGGAAATGACAAACGAAAGTGAATTTACAACAAAATTACAAAAAGAAGAAGTAAAGGGAAATATTGAATTTAAGAACGTTGTCTTTAAATACGATGGTAACGAAAAACCAACAATAAAAAACTTTACCGCAAAAGCAACCAGTGGACAAAAGATTGCCATTGTAGGACCAACGGGAGCAGGAAAAACGACGATGGTTAACTTGCTCATGAAATTTTATGATATTGATGCAGGAACGATAAAAATTGATGGAGTGCCAACAAGTGAATTGACTCGCGAAAACATTCACGAATTATTTACAATGGTATTACAAGATACATGGTTATTTAGTGGTACTATAAAAGAAAACATTATTTACAATCGTAAAAATGTAAGTGATGAAAGAGTAGTGGAAGTATGTAAAACTGTTGGTTTAGATCATTTCATTAAAACCTTGCCAAATGGTTACAATTCCGATATTAGCGATAACGATTCCATTTCCGCAGGGCAAAGACAATTACTTACAATTGCAAGAGGAATGATAGAAGATGCACCTTTCTTAATTTTAGATGAAGCTACTTCAAACGTAGACACCAGAACTGAAGAATTAGTCCAAAGTGCTATGGATAAACTAATGGAAGGAAGAACATCATTTATTATTGCTCACCGCTTATCAACAATAAAAAATGCTGACTTAATTTTAGTAATGAAAGATGGTAATATTATTGAAACAGGATCTCATGATAAGCTTATGAACCAAAAAGGATTTTATGCAGAACTATACAATTCCCAATTTGAACTATAAAAAGATAGAATCATTAGATTTATTTATCTAATAAAATTCTATCTTTTTCTTTTATTATTTCTGTTTCATAAAACTTTTTAAAAGCAAGATATAGATAATAGGCGTCTTTGCTACCAATGATTTCTTTTGCTCCATGCATGGCAAGCTCTCCAAGACCAATGTCAATGGAATCAATACTTACATGTCTTAGACTAATTCCAGATAATGTACTTCCACTACTTATGTCATTTTTGGTAACAAAATCTTGATAGGGGACATTAGCATTTTCACAAATTCCTTTAAAAATTGAAGAAGTAATACTATCTGTTGTAGAAGAAGAATCTTTAGAAATGACAATTCCTTTATTTAATAAAGCTTCATTATTTATATCGCTATTTCCAGGATGATTTGGATGGGTTGCATGCGTATTATCAGCACTTAAAATAGTAGAGTTGTTCATCAAGATGGAAATATCTTTTTTCGTTTCCGCAGCGATACGTTTTAGAATATCCATTAAAAAGGAAGAGTCAGCTCCTTCTTTAGTTAGTGAGCCAATTTCTTCACTATTAAAGGAACAAAATATAGTGTTATTTTCAGTTTTTTTGGCATCTAAGAAACCTTTTAGGGCACTATAGGTGCAAGATAAATCGTCAATTCGTGGGGATAAGATCATTTCACTATTCATTCCAAAATAAGTAGGTGGGGTGGTTGCATATAAAAATAAATCATAATCACAAATTTCTTCATTTTTCTTTAATTTTACTATATCAGCAAGTATTTTTTTTATTGGTTCTTTCGTATCTTTTAAAGCAAGAATTGGAATCATATCTATTTGGGGATTTAAATTTAAATTATCATTGGCATTACTATTTTGATGAATGGCTACACTTGGAATACAAAACAATGGTTTTTTTATATCAACAATTTCTTTATAATAAGTATTTCCCTGTTTTATAATAACACGACCTGCTAAAGAAAGGGGTTCATCTAACCAAGCGTAATGCAAAAGTCCTCCATAAGGCATAACGTTAATTTTTAAATAGTTTTTTTCATAAATTGTGTTTTTAGGTTTTATTGTAAACGAGGGAGTGTCAATATGTGTACATGTAATGTTAAAACTTTGATGATTTCCAAATGTAAAGGCAATTAAAGAGGCATCGTTTCGAGTAACAAAATAATTTTTATTTTTTTCTAATTGCCAAGGTTTATTTTCTTCCAATTCAGTAAATTTCTTTTGAAGTAAAATTTCTTTCATTTTTTTTATTCCAGTAAAAGAACATGTGGCTTCTTTAATAAATGTAAACAACGCTTCATTGTATTTTTGATTATTCATTTATATCACCTTTTTATTAGTATGTATTTCTTTTTTTCTTTTATGTTTCAAAAAATAATTCCTACGTGTTAATCGCACTTACAAAAGAGTGTTTTCCTTCATAAGTTATAGTAAAGGAGGAAAAAAATGAATAATAATGATATGAATAATCCAATGTACAATAGAGCAGTAGATATAGTAAATGATTTTGCTTGTAATCATCGCCCTATGGGATGTTGCTGTGGTGGTAGACCGATTACAGGACCTACGGGACCAACTGGACCAACAGGGCCTGCTGGAGGACCAACAGGACCGACTGGTTCTACAGGACCAATGGGACCAACTGGTGCAACGGGAGCAACTGGGCCAACAGGACCTCAAGGACCACAAGGAGTTCAAGGATTAGCTGGTGTTACCGGACCAACTGGTGCAACGGGAGCAACCGGGCCAACAGGACCTCAAGGACCACAAGGAGTTCAAGGATTAGCTGGTGTTACCG
>CAQBKK010000029.1:12599-13871 GCA_948760655.1 uncultured Bacilli bacterium
GACCAACTGGTGCAACGGGAGCAACCGGGCCAACAGGACCTCAAGGAATTCAAGGTATCCAAGGACTTGCTGGAACAACTGGACCAACTGGTCCACAAGGAATTCAAGGACCTCAAGGAGTACAAGGAGTTCAAGGTGCAACTGGACCTACAGGACCTGCTGGTGAAAGTGGTACTGGACTTGGTGCTTTTGGTGGCAAATACAATGCTACAACTCAACCTATTTCTTTAGTTGCTGGTGTTCCAACTACCATAACACTTCCAACTACTATGCCAGTTAACAATGTGGATTATACAAATGCAAATAGCGTTACAATCAGTGAAGCTGGGGATTATGAAATCAATTACTCTGCCAATCTTACATCTACAAATTCTGCTACTATTTTACTTGCTGTTAGGGAGAATGGAACTCCAATCGATTCTGCAATGATTACTAATGTTTTCTCTGATGGAGAAAATAGAATTTATAGTGGTAGTGTTATTCGTACATTGGCTGCTGGAGATGTAATTGATATGGCAATTACGTCAACAGAAGAAGCAACTGGTTCTATAATTAATGCCGCTCTTAGTGTTAAATTATTAGACTAATTTAAAAAATCGAGTGTAAAATTTACACTCGATTTTTTTATGAATTATCATCTATTCCTTTTATGTTATTTAGTTCTTCATATATTTTATCAATAGCATCTAATAAGAAATCAACTTCTCCTCTTTGGTTTTGGTTACTTGTATTACTATCTGTTGTAAAAGGTCCTCCACCTTGTTTACTTTTTTTGCTATTGATATTGATGTTATTATTTTCAATACGTGATTCTATTAATTGTTGCTGAGCAGCATTGGTATCTAAATATTGCCCAAGTAACATGAACCAGTTTCCTAAAGAATTTTGTTCGTCTGCACTTAAGTCTCCTACTAAAACAATACCAATCGCCACTGCAATTAAGTTATACGTTGTCGGATGAATATTAGGAGGAAAATTGTTCATAATTGTTTTCCTCCTTTGTAGTAATTTTATTCAATAACCTTTCAATTCATTATTAAATATTGCTTTTTAAGTTATGTAATGATATGATTTTTTTAAGCCGATTTAGTACAGTGGCAGTACAGATGCATGGTAAGCATCAGAGGACAGTTCAATTCTGTCAATCGGCACCATTGGGAAATCTGTTCGAACTATTCGAACTTTTGATATAGGAATCAATCGAAAGATTGGTTTTTTTCTGTTTTAAGAAAGAAATCATAGTCGGAAAGGTTGGTGTCTATGATTAATGTA
>CAQBKK010000030.1 GCA_948760655.1 uncultured Bacilli bacterium
AGGAGATTTATTTTCTAAAATTTCATATTTTGTTAAGTCTTGTAATTCTTCTAAGGAAATAGAATCTTCTTTTAAATACTTCAAAAGTTCGTCGTCTTGTTTTATCATATCTATGATATTCTTTTCCGAAGATTCTTGGTGGATATAATCTCCAAAAACATAATCAATCACATGGGCAAAAGCTGGCGTTCCAATATCATGTAAAAGTGCAGCGATGGCCTCTTTTTTATCATGAGTAAAATGATAAGTCATGTGAGCTACTACCAAACTATGGTCAAATCGTGTATATAAAAATAAAGGACTATAAAGATTTGTATAGTCACAACCACAAAATTGTGTAACATGCTGTAATCGTTTTAACGTTTTCGTTGTTAAATATTTATCTAGGAATGTTGGATAGTCTGAATCGATAAATAGGTTTAGATATTCTTGCATGGTTCACTACTCTTTTCTTTCTTCCATTTTAACATAAAAACCAACAAAAAGAAAAAAGATAAAACGCCAAAAAGAAGAAGAATTTCTTTGGTATGTCGATAGGTTATATCTTCGTTTAAGTAAACAGGATAGGTATAAAGAATGTTATCTTCGTATTTTATAGAAACTTCTCCTAGTTTATCCATTAGTTTAATTTTACTATTTAACGTTTCTATTCCATCGTAATTGTATTCTAATTTTTCTACCATGTCCTTTTTCATATACAAAAAAACTTCCTCTTCCTGTTCAATAATATAATTCTTTTCTGGACTATCTAGAATACTTATACTAGCAATTTCTTGGTTTTTGCTGAGTATAGGAATATAGCTATAATTGGTAAAGAAATAGTTATAGATGTTTATGGTATCAACAATATGATTAGGAAATCCTTCGGCATAGGGGGAATTGGCTAGCAGTAGTAAATACTCAACTCCTTCGTTTTCTGCTATACTTGAAAGACAAAGGCCTGCTTGTTTCGTATAACCAGATTTCGATCCTTTTATTTTCTCTATATTTAAGTGATACTTTTCGGAAGGATTGACTAAAGTACTTTTTAGTTCTAAGCCGTTGGTTGCTGTATAGTTTCTTGTCGTATAGATTTGGTAGAAGGTTTCATCTTGTAAAGCAAAAAGAAGAAGTTTTTCTAAATCATAAAGTGTTGAATAATTCTCTTCGCTATCTCTTCCCACAGGATTATCGAAATGGGTATTTTGCATATCTAAAAGTGTAGCCAATTCATTCATTTTCATTACAAATGTTTCTATAGAACCCAAAGTGTGTATGGCAAGACTTTGTGCTGCTTCAACACCACTGGGAAGTAAAGTTCCATACAATAAATCTCTTATTGTTACAACATCTCCAATTTTAAAACCTGCTTCTGCGTACCCTTCACTTTCTAAAAAAGCTTCTTCAGTAATAGTCAGTTGCTCCTCTAAATCTTTGGCATTCAAAATAGCTACTAAAGCTGTCATGATTTTGGTTAAACTGGCTATTTTTATTTTTTCTTGCGGATTTTTTTCATAAATAATTTTTTGGTCATTTAAGTTCAAAAGCAGGATATGATTGGCTTGAATATCTGAAAGTTCTTCTATATCTGTTATATTTAAATAAGAATAATATTCTTCTGCTTTTATTATTGGAACATAAAAAAAAGTGATACAAATTATAAAGATTATAAATTGTTTTATTTTTTTCATATTACACCTTCGTTCTTTAATGGTGTATATATTTTAATCTTTTTTTCCTGCAAAAAACCTCGAATTTTCTGTAAAAAAAAAAACGAATTTTTTCTTCGTTTTTTAGTTTCTATTTTTTATTTACAAAGGCACAAATAATTTCTGCTGTAGCTTCTGGTCCTATAGAAGAATCGATACATAAATCGTAGTTTTCTTTCTTCCACCAAGATTCCCCAGAAATCATTTTATAGTAACTTGCTCTATTTTTATCTGATTTTTCAATATTTTTAGCTGCTTCTTCTTTTGTATCTTTGTACATTTCCATTACTTTTTGGGTACGATATTCTTTTGGAGCATAGATAAATACTCTTACTAAGTCTTTTGATTCTCTTAATACATAATCTGATGCTCTTCCTACAATAACACAAGAACCATGACTTGCAATTTCTTTAATGACTTTGTCTTGTGCTTCGATTGCATATTTTACAGGTTGCGTTGTTAGATAAAGTTCATGCAAAGCACTTTCTTTTTGATTGATTTTAGAGACAAACTCTTTATCTAATCCACTTTCTTGTGCTGCTAAAGCTGTCATTTCTTTATAGTAATAAGGAATATGTAACTCTTTTGCCACTAATTCTCCGATGTATTTTCCCTGCGTTCCATGCTCTCTTGCTATTGTAATAATCACACCTGGTTTTGATTTCTTTATTGTTGCTGTTTTTTCCTTTGCCTCTTCTTTTTTAGAATCTAGTTTGGCAAAGAAAGATACTAAAAGCGGTATGGTTACAAAAATCCCTAAAACATCTGCGATAGGAGCAGCCCATAAAACCCCTTTGATGCCTAAATAATTGGGCAAAATAATAGCAAGCGGAACAAAGAAGACAATATCACGTACAAGAGATACGATGGCTGATTTTACTGGTTGTCCTACAGTTTGGAAAAATATCGATGACATTTTAATAAAACAAGTAATTGTAACTAGCATTAAGAAAATTCGTAATGTTAAACTAGCAAATTCATCGTATAAAGCTCCTCCGCCACTTCCAAAAATACTAAATATGGCGTTTGGAAATACTTCAAATAAGAATGTAGATACTAACCCGATAGCTACTACTGTGATTACTACTAATTTGAATGTCTCTTTCACGCGTTCATATTTTTTCGCCCCAAAGTTATATCCTAAAATAGGTTGCGCTCCCACAATAATACCTACAACAATATTTACAACAATTGAAAATATTTTCATAGCAATTCCCATGACAGCAATCGGAATATTTGGCCCTATTTCTGATAGGTTCCCGTATTTTGCTAGCATGCTATTGCAAACTAAGAAAGTAACTACTATGGCAAGTTGCGTAATAAATGTCGAAATTCCTAACTTAATGACATTATTGAAAACTTTAAAATTTGGTCGAAAACTTTCTAATTTTAACTTAAAAGTTTTGGATTTGAATAAATAACCAAAGGTTAATAGGAAAGATACTGCTTGTCCAATAATGGTTGCCCATGCGGCCCCTTTAATCCCCATATCCAATTTAAAGATGAAGATTGGGTCTAGAATAATATTGATGACTGCCCCTACTAAAGTAGCAGCCATAGAGTATCCAGGAGCACCATCGGCACGAATGACACTTGCTAAAGAATTGGTAAGCATATATCCTGGAATAAAATATAGGATAATAGTAAAATAGTCTCTTGCTAGATTCATGGAACTGGCATTAAAACCATTTTCTAGTGTTTTTACTACGGTTGTTGCTCCAAATGCCCCTAAAATCTGATCCATGAAAGTAAAAGAAACTATTACAAAAATAATACTAATTACAAAAGTAATCAAAATATTGTTACCAATAGCAATGTGAGAATTTTTGGTATCTTTTCTTCCTTGACACAAACTTAAATAAGCTGCAGAACCATCTCCAAAACACCAAGCAAAGGCCATAGATATGATGGTAATTGGGTAAACTATTCCTGTTGCACTATTTCCTAAAGAACTTACAATACTATGTCCAATAAATATTTGGTCTACTATGTTATAAAGGGCACTTATAAGTAGCGATAAAATACAGGGAATAGCAAACATTCTTAATAGTTTTGATACTTTTTCTGTACCTAAAAATTTGTTTTCATTTTCCATATTTTTCCTCCTTTTTTTAGAAAATAAAAATTTTTTCGCAAAAAAATAAGACGTAGAAATCGGATTCTACGCCTTATTAGCTGTCGCGATAAACTAAATATAACACTTTTTTTTATTTTTTTCAAAGGATTTTTTTGAAATTTTACAATTTTTGTTTTTGCAATAACCCTACCATTTCATCTGCATGATGAAGCGTTGTTTTCATTTTTTTACTGATTTTGTTAATGGCTACCACTTGTTCAGAAATACTTTTTGTGAGTCCTTTTGTAAATGTATTTTTTATGAAATTTGGTAAAAAGGTAATTCCTGCATCAGCGATTTCCTTAATATCTGTCATAGTTCTTGTAACATAAAACTCAATAATTTGTTTGATTAGAAGTTCTTCGGTTGTTTTTATATTTTCTGAAAAAGTATTCATTCCAAAAAGTGCGACAAAGGCTTTTGCCATTTTATAGAAAATGGGATCTGGTTCTAAATTATGTCTCGTATATACAAATATCATACTCATAAAAAATTCGGGGACAGAAACGTTTTTAAATTTTTCACAACAAGTTGTAAATTCTTGTTTTAATGTGCAAATATCTACATCTTTTTGATTGCTACCATCTACAAGTAAATGGGTTAACTCATCAATATTACATGTATAGGCATCTAAAAATAATCTTCTTATAAATTCTACTTCTTCTTTGTTGAATGTAAATATAAGACCCATATCCAAAAATCCTATATTTCCATTTTTATCAATATAAATGTTTCCACCATGAGGATCCCCATGAAAAGTAACAGGCATATCGTGAAATAAAGCATAGAAAGATAACATAACGTAATCATTCAAACTATTACGAATCAATTCCTTGTTTTGTGGAGTTAATTTCATTTGGTTAATGGTTTTAGAAAAAATAAACTCCATTACAATTATATTTTCTGTACACATTTTTTTATAGACTCTTGGAACAACTATCTTTTTAGCCCCTGGAATACTGCCATTTACAGACTTTGCAAAGTGATAGTATTCTAATATATTGTTTTTTTCTAATTCAAAATCCGTTTCTTCTTGAATCCACTCTAAGTACAAATCTAAGGCTAAATCTCCTGCTAAATAATTTTTAAATTTAAAAATTCTGCCAAAACGATGAACCATTCTTCGCATTTGTTTTATATCTTTTTCTATTCTTTTGGTAACATCTTTTCTTTTTATTTTAATAGCAACAACATCCCCATTTTTTAAAATAGCTTTGTGTACTTGAGAAATAGATGCAGAACCAACAGGCTCTTCAAATACTTTTTTAAACTTTTTACTTAAAGGACAACCATATTCTTTTTCTATTTGCTTTTTAATTTTCTTAAATGGAACGGGATTACAATGGTCACAAATTTTAGATAATTTTATTCTATCTTTTTCTGTAAATAAATTCCCTACATTTTGCATGGCAAGCATTTGAGCAAACTTGATATAAACGACTCCCATTTTTTCTACGAAGGAAAGAATACAATCTCCTGTATTTTTTCTTAATATAAATTTTTTAATTACCATAATAAATCCATAAAAGTATAGCTTCATAGTTTAATCACCTTTTTACATTATTGCTTTTCTCTAACTTTTCCAATATTTCTGAAATATTACCTTCAATATGAACCAAACCACTTACTTTAGCACCTATTCCTTGCAAAAAAGAAAGAGAATCTTGGTTTTGTATGCGATATGTAATTGAATCAAAATTTTCAATACCCTCACTTCTTGCCAAGTCAAAAGAAAGAGCAATCATTTTCTCGTCCTCTTTTTATCAAATCATTTAATCGTTCATAATAAAATTCGTTTAATTTTGTGTATTCTTCTCTATATTCCATAAATTTCCCTCACTTTTTCGTATTATAGCATTACTCTTCTTTATCGAAAAGATATTCTTGCATCTTTACATCGTTTTCTAAAAACAATTTATAAATCGCATAAATGTCTGTTTCTTTGTACTCTACTTTTTTAAAATTTTGGTTTAAGTCTAAAATCTCCCCCTCACGATAAGAAATCAAAATAGGAGAATGCGTGGCGATGATAAACTGTGAGCCATTTTTAGCTAAGGAATCAATCATGCAAAGTAAACTCATTTGTCTACTTGGAGAAAGCGCCGATTCTGGTTCATCTAAAATATAAAGCCCTTTTTCTGTAAATCGGTTTTGTACTAATTTAATAAACGATTCGCCATGACTACACTCGTGTAAATTTCCACCATACGATCCATAAAGTGGCCCACACTCACTTGTTTCACTATTGTTTATAATTTCACTTGCTACATTATAAAAGGATTCTGCTCTCAAAAAATATTTTGTTGTAGGAAGTAGTCCAGACTTTTGTAAAGTTAAATATCTACTCAAAGAAGAATGGGTATCTCTAGTATGAAAAACAAAATTTTGTGTCCCTCCCTCAGGATTTAATTGTAAAGCAACAGCAATTGCTTCCATAAACGTTGATTTCCCTACCCCATTTTCTCCAATAAAAAAAGTTACATTGGTATGAAATTCTACTTCACGAAAATCTTTTACTAAAGGAATCGTAAAGGGATATTTTTGCATATCTTCTATTTTTTCTCGTTCTAAAATAATTTTCTTAACAAATAAATCTTGCATCTTTACTCCTCATCGTAAGTATCTAAAAAACTATGTTTCTTTCCATTTTTTTTGTATCCCAAAATACAATGCATATTAACATTAGAAGTACTTTTAAAAATATTGTCATCTATATCTTTTTCCTCTTTCCGAAGTTCCTGCACTAATTTTTTCATCTCCAAACGTTTGCTGGTTCCATCATCTAAAATACTACAATTTTCTGTAAACCGACACGCACAATTTAAAAAAGTAAGATGATTAAAATCTCTCCAAGACAAAATACTAATTTCTTTTACTAAATAAAGAGGTCGTATAAGTTCTAATCCTTCAAAATGTTCACTATGTAATTTAGGCATCATTGTTTTCACTTCCGCTCCATAAAACATAGATAGCAAAGTAGTTTCAATAACATCATCGAAATGGTGCCCCAAAGCAATTTTATTACACCCAAGTTCTTTCGCTTTATTATACAAGTGCCCCCTACGCATACGCGCACACAAATAACAAGGATTGCCCTCTTCCAAAGTATTCACATAATCAAAAATATCAGTAGCAAACATTTCTATTGGAATATGCAAAAGTTGAGCATTTTCTAAAATACGCTCCTTATTTACTTCATTGTACCCTGGATTCATACAAACAAATTTTACTTCAAACTTAATCTTTCCATGACGCAAAATTTCTTGCATACATTTAGCAAGTAAAAAAGAATCCTTTCCTCCACTAATACAAACCATAATTTTATCATTCTCTTTTATTAGTTCATAATCTTTAACAGCTTTAATAAAACGACTCCAAATCTCTTTACGATACGTTTTTATAATGCTTCGTTCAATTTCTTTATATTTTTCCATTTAACTACACCCCCATTAAAGCAATCCTAAACCATTTAGAATCTCAAAAACACAAATTCCCATACTTCCTAAAACATATCTCTATTTTACTAATGCAATACTTTTAAAAATATAATGTCCTTTTTCCTTTTCAAAAATATATTTATATGTACTTGCCTCTTCTAAAAAATCATCTAAATTGATTACAAATCCACTATCTTTTTTGATAATTTTTTTGTCAATCACATTATTATAAATCGTATAATAATCTCCTTCCATTCCAGTAGCATATTCTACAAAAATACTTTTTTCATAAAGAACCAATTGATTTTTATCTCTTGCAACTTTTACGATTTGGCGATAAAATTTATCCGCACTTCCCCCACAACCAGACAAAATTTCATATTGATTATTTTCACTATTATACATATATCCACAATAATTATCTACTAATAAATAAGCAGTTGCATGAGAAAATGAAATACTTTCCCCAAATACTTCATAAATATTCTTTTCCACCTCTTCTTTAGGAATGGAAATAGCATTTGGATAATTCTCTAAATACATTTTTAATCCTACAGCTAAAATATACTCATTACTAAACTTCTCATTTTTATAAAAATCATAGAAAACAAAAACATCTTCAGTAGGATGCACTTGTTTATACAAATTTTGTACCAAAGGAGAAGAAATGTTCAAATAACTAATCTTATAATAATAAAATATCCCACAAATTATAATTAAAAATACTATACAAAATAATAATAAATTTTTCTTCATTTTTTTATTTCCAATTCTCTAAGAAAAAAAGGCACTTATTTCTTTTGCCCCTTCGTTTGTTTAATAAGTGCACAAGTCGTTCCAATAAACACTATAAAAGATACGATGGAAACTCCCATGGCTATATAAATGGTCATTCTTCTTTTATTTTCCTCTTGTTCTTGTTGCTTTGCCACAATATCCTCAGAGGAAATAGTAATCACTTCTTTTTCAAATAACCTACTTTCCTTATACGGCAATGCCTCTACATTTGATACTGTAAGGAACATCATAAGACAAAGGATAACAACTAAAAATTTCATTTTTTTCATATATAAACTCCATTCTATAAACTACATATTAAAATTATAGCAAGTTTCTTTCTAGTTTCAAATTTTTTTTTATACATTTTACTTTCTATTCACACAACAAAAAAGCAATAGCTAACTTTCTATTACTTCTTTAATTATTTACTTTTTCTTTAGTAACCATTTTTTCATCAATTTTTACATATTTTTTCCATGCTTTCTTTTCCATACGATTATCAATCTTTGCTTTTTTAACTGGATAAATACTAGCAATAAACAAACTTTTTTTATTTGTAACTTTTACTACTACTGAAACATATTCTTTTAAAAATTTATAATATTCAATTGATTTATTTGTTTCATTATAATATATATAATCTGGATTATTCAAAATATCAGATATATTAGAAAGTGTATATAAACAACTGTCTACATTTTCATATTCTACAGAATGCTTTGCAATATGTTCTAATAACGTAGGAGCCATTTTGATTGGTTTTCCTAGCTGTTCTTTTAAATGCAAATCATCACACACTTTTTTATTAATATTTCCCACTATTTTAGACTCTGACTCTTTCATAAAATCCATTTCTTTCTAAAAAAATAGGCTCGTGTATTGCTACACAAGCCTTAGTAATTAGGTGGTACTTCAACCCCACATATCTTCTTTCGACTTGTAGTCTACTCGGACTTGTAAACAAGCGTTGACGGACGAAGTTTCTCCGCCTTCTAATTACCACTTTTAAAATAACACGACGTCTATGTCATAAAATGTTATTTTTTGTCAAAAAAATTTGACACTTAGAATGTACCAAAAAAAAAGAACCTCTAGAGGTTTTTGTGGGGTATTGTAATAAAATGAAATCTTTTTTATAATTTTTCTCTTTTAAAACAAAAAAAGCCCTTAAACAAAAGGCTTTGATATAAATATTTGGTAGCCTGTACGGGTTTCGAACCCGTGAATACCACCTTGAGAGGGTGGCGTGTTAAACCCCTTCACCAACAGGCCATTCCTGTCTTTTTAAAAGACAATGTTATTTTATCATTACTATGTCTTTTTGACAATACTATAAAAATTTATTTCACTCTATGTGCTGTTATAATTGTATAACTATAGAAGTTAATTGTTATCTTTATATGATCTATTTCACAATACCAATTCTTTCTTGTTTATAGATTGTACAATTTTTGTCTAAGACTTTATTTTTGCAAAATAAAACAACATCGTCTGTTTTTAGTTGAAGGTTTCTTTTTATTCTATCTATTCCTAGTTTTGTTGTATATATTTTATCTATATTCGTTAATAAAATTTCTTTATTCAATTTCTTTTCTACTCCTTTCTTTATTTTTCAAACTACACTCTATAAATTTAACTATTTAAGTTTCTATTTATTATTAAGACTAGCTACATATTTATCCAAATATTTGTCTTTATCTTTCCGATTGTATTGCATAATAAATCTTGGATGTTCTAAAGGAACTATTTTTTCAAAAAAATGATATTGTTCATTTATTTTCTGAAGAAACTTAAAATTTTCTCCACTGCCTATAGCGTAGCATATAGAGGTATCTATTCCAAAAGAAATTTGATTTTTCAAGGAAGTAACTATAAATTCATATAAAGCACTTTCTAACTTTTTATTCTCGTAATAATTACAATTTATCGCATTTCCCTTAGCGTTTATTTTTTCTATCCCTAATGGGCAAATAAAACTCATAAAAAAATTTTTATAAAATTTTTCACACCCACCATATTGTTCCATCACTTGATACAAAAAATCAGAAGAAGATTGATTTACACGAAAATTATCTATCTTAATCCCTGTTAGTTCATAAAGATGATTTGCATCTTCAAAAGGAATACCTGTTACGGCACTTCCTTTTCTTGCAGGTGAGATGCCTAGTATCAATTTTCTTTTGTTGTTATCATTGTAATATTTTTTATAGAATATGCGTGTTATTTCTTTTATTTTCTCTTTATTCTCACTTTGGAAAGGATTTATAATGGAATACTCGCTAGGTAAATTTAAAATTACACTCGATAACTCATCATTAAACTTTAAAACTTTATCAGAAAAATTTTCTTGTTTCGTCATTTTATTTCCTCTCTTTTATTTCCATATTCTATCCAAATTATACTTTTCTTTACTTTTAAATGCCTCCAAAAGATTTATATGATAAGAATTACAAATGGCTAGTAAATAGATAAATACATCTGCTATTTCATCTTTTAAGCAAGAATCATATTTTTTGTTTACATCTAAATCCATATTTTGTTCAGTTTTTCTTATTTCTTTTGCTAATTCTCCAACTTCTTCTATTAAATAACACAATAGTTCTAAAGGGGTGTTATTAAAATTATTAGTTATCATCATATTTGTAATATATTTTTGAATTTCTTCTAGATCACTATGATTGTTTATATTATTAAGTTCATTGATTAATTGTTCTTTTTTCATTTTCTAATCTTTCCTTTGTTTATTCCCGTTCATTTTTTTTATTTAGAATTGTTATTTATTTCAATTTCTTTTTGGTGCTGGAAATGAATTCCAATATGACCGATTCCTAATAGAATGGTTGCTAATAGTAAAATTGTATTTTTACAAGAAACTCCTAATAATAAAAAAGCTATGATAGGAAGGGTTGCTCCTGGTAGTGGTATTTTAAATAAACTACTATACATATCTTTCATTGTTTTTTCACTTTTAAAATATCGTATCCAATAAATTTCATATAAAATCATTAAAAGAAAAGCAAGTAACAAAAACACACAAGAGACTTTATCGATATTAAAATTATTAAAAAATAACGATAGACAGGTGACTAGTATTTCCCCGATTCTTTCAAGTAGCATCAATATTTCATTTTCATTTTTTACATATTTATCGTAGTCTTTTGGCTTCTTTTTACTCCATATTATATTTGGAATGATTAACATAAGTAAAAATAGGAAGCCTAGATAGGAAAAACCAAATGTTAAATGCATTCTTATATCAACTTCTTTCTTTTGCTTTCTTAACACAAATTAGCATTTTATTTTTTCTTTATTAACGAACCTATTGTTACCCCTAAACACATTCCTATACTAAGTCCAATACACATAAAGATAGCTACATCATTCACTTTGTTTCCAATAATGGTTCCTATGGATACACCAAAACAAATTTCCAAAGACATTCCTTCTGTTCTATAGTCTTTGGTTTCATTTTTACTATCTTCTTCGTTTCTTTTTTTCACATTTTTTCTTCCTCATATTTTAGTAGTTGTTTTTTTGCAAGCGATTTTTTAACAACCCTCACATTTATTACATTCTAAACGTACTCATTGGAGTTTTCTTTTGATTTTCTGAATTTTGTAGAATTACTCTTTTGATATATTGTTCTTTCACTACATCTTTAATGCGTATTGTTGTAATATCTATAGAATGGTTCATTGCTTCAGAAAAAAATTCTATTGCATCCTTATAACCAAAATCATACCATTCAGTTGTTACTTTCTCTTCTTGATTATCTAAATGGATTTGTTTTCCTAATTTTGTAAATTCTATAAAATCATTTTTGCCATTACTAAATCCTGTTTTATATTGAATAAATTCATTCGTTATTATTTCGTCCATACTCATTTTCTCTCACTTTTCATTTGTTTTAATACTTTTTTATTGTACCATACAAAAAACAAATCTAAAATAAGATTTTCTCAGTATTCTTGCTACCAATAAAAATATATATTCTAATAACTTTTTACATGAAGGTATTTCTATATTTTTCTAAATCATAAAAATAAAACGACTCAGTTTTTTAGTGCTACATTAAATATTGTTCTATTATTAATTGTTAGAATATTCCATTTTGTATATACGCCATTTTCATAACACCATTTATAAGAGTTCCTGTATTTTTGCCACTTGTATATAAAAGAATATTCTCCATTTGTTATTTTATCGTTACTTATAATAAGTGTTTTGAAACTCTTTGTTGCTTTAAAACTAACTATTTCTGTATCTTCCTTCATCTAAAGTATCTTTATCTATTTTTTCATCGAAAGAAAATGCAATTGTTTTTTGTTTACTTGAACTTTCAGGCGTTTCAATCATGTCTGAACCCAGTGCAATTACAAAGCCACCATTAATTGTGTATCCCTCATCTGTATCAATGCCATCATCTCCTCCTATATCACTTCCCATAACAAATAATGTACCACCATTGATTACAGCATTTTTATTTGAGTCAATACCATCTCCAGATGCATCAATATAAACTGTTCCTCCATTGATTGTAATTGTTGCTCCATCTCCTCCTGCATTTATACCATCATTAGAAGTTACAATAATAGTTCCATCATTTATAGTAATATTTTTGGCTTCCGTTGCAATTCCTTCGCCTTCTTGTTGGTTTCCATTCACAACTCTTTTTCTTTGGCATCTTTTATTTCATATTCTAATAGTTCTTTGGCAATGCCTTTTCCTTTAAAACTTCCTGCCACCCATAAACAATAAATATATTCGTAATTTTTGCCTGTGATAGGAACCCAAACAGTTTCTAATGGCTCATATTCAATAAATGTTTTTTCCTTCCTAATTATTTCAAAATTTTCTTCTCATTTTCAAGAAATTTTAACATTCTAAAACAAGTTTTATCAATCTATGTCGAATCACTTGCGATAAAAAAAATTCATTATAATAACCAATCGTTACCGGAAAAGTAGCGCCTTACTATAACTTCTTACGAGTACAAATACAACTAGATAAGGGTTTTGGAAAATAGGAGGCGGTAGTGATGAACGAAGAAACTCTTTTTTTAGCAATTGAGACTTTTAACCATTTTTTATATAATTTAATATTTTTGTTGTTAAGGGTTTGCCTATTAAATATAGTACATATCCAATAGTTCCACCAATTACATTGGTTATTAAGTCTGTTATATCGGATGACCTAAAGCCATTTATTAAAGGTTGTAGTATTTCTATACATAAACTTAATAAAAAAGTATATAAAATGACTTTTTGCACTTTAGCATTTTCTCTTTTTACTAAAGGTAATAGAAATCCAAATGGAAAAGTCATTATAATATTTAATACTATCTGTCTAATAAAATCTCCTCTATCATTTAAAACATCAATAAAGGGGACTAAATTCATGGGAGTATAAGGATGATTAAACATAAATGGCAAGGATGTTAGTATTGGCATTAGGGTAAAATACATTACAAAAGATAAATAGATATACATTGTAGTATTTACAAGTAATATTTCTTTTCCTTTTTCTTTCCATTTCTTATAAAATATAACAAAATATAAAATAATCAGAACAACAAAATCTACTATTTCTTTCATAATGATCTCCTAACTCTATTACTATTTATTTGAGATATAATTGTATCATTTTTTAACATATCTTTAAAGAGGCATATTGAACAACCATGCACTAAAGTGCGTGGAGTCTTATAAGTACTGAAAGTACGT
>CAQBKK010000031.1 GCA_948760655.1 uncultured Bacilli bacterium
TTAGCGTTTATTATTAATTTATGAAAGGGAGATGTTATATGTTAAAAGTAGAAAATGTAACAAAATATTATGGAACATTTAAAGCAGTTGATAACTTATCTTTCAGTGTCGATGACGGGGAAATATTCGGCCTTTTAGGAGTCAATGGTGCAGGAAAAACAACAACATTCCGTATGATTATTGGTCTTCTTGATAAAACCGAAGGAAGTATCACTTTAAATGGTAAACCTATTAATTATGATGTGACAAACGAAATCGGTTTTCTAACCGAAGAACGAAGTTTGCTTACAAAACTAACCGTAAAAGAACAAGCCATTTATTATGGAGTTCTAAAAGGGATGAAAGAAACAGAAATTTTAGAAAAATTGGATTATTGGTTAAAACGTTTTAATATAACGGATTACAAAGAAAGAAAAATTAAAGAACTTTCCAAAGGAAACCAACAAAAAGTGCAATTCATTACAGCTATTATCAATAGTCCAAAATTACTTATTTTAGATGAACCTTTTTCAGGACTTGATCCCATTAATGTCCAACTTTTTATGGATGTCATTGTAGATTTAAAAAAGCAGGGGACAAGTATTATCTTTTCTTCTCATCGGATGGAACATGTCGAGATGTTCTGCGAAAAATTAGTTGTCTTAGTCCATGGAAAAAGTGTACTAGCTGGAGAACTAAAACAAATCAAAAAAGAGTACCGAAAGAAAAACATTCATATTGAAGCAAGTAATGTTGATGTAAATAAATTAAAGGAAATTGAAGGCGTTGTTGCTGTTACAGAAAATGAAAATGAAATCATTGTCAAAATTGAAAGTGATGATGATGTAAATAAAGTTTTTGCATTCATTAAAACTTGCAAAGACGTCACAAAATTTGTAGTGGAAGATGCTACCTTAAATGAAATTTTCTTAGACAAAGTAGGTGTTGTATATGAAAACTAAATTAAAATTTTTAATTAAACAAAGTTTAAAAAAGAAAATGGATACCAAATGGTTTAAAGTTGCAAATATTTTAATATTGGTATTATTAATAGGTGTTGTTAATGTTGATCGAATCATCAGTTTCTTTGGTGGAGATTTTGCAAATACAACAAAAATTTATGTCGTAGATGATGCAAATTCCTTTGAATTATTAAAAAGTAATTTTGATGCTATGTCTTCGTCATTAGAAGATTTAGGAAACTATGAACTAGAAAAGACAGAGAAGACAATAGATGACTTAAAAACAGATATTGAAGAAAAAGATGACATTATTTTAACAATAACCAAAAGTGATAATAATTATATAGAAGCAGACATTATAAGCTTTGATCCGATTGGAACCATTACAGAACAACTCTTACAAATGAGTTTAAATAATATAAAAGCATCTTATGTACTAGAAACAAGTGGTATGAGTGCAGAAGAAATTGTGGCACTTACAAATAATGTAATCATAAACAAAACAGTAACCAATCCCGATTTAGATGAAAATGCTGAAGGAAATGACTTAGTTTCAAGTGGTTTAATTATTGTTTTAATTGTTCCTTTCTTTTTACTTATTACCATGCTAACCCAAATGATTGGAGCAGAAATTAACGATGAAAAATCAACAAGAGGAATGGAAATCATTATTTCCAATGTATCTCCAAAGACTCACTTTTTATCTAAAATCATTTCTTCTACGCTTTTTGTTATTTTACAGGCATTTATTCTAATAGCCGATGCCATAATAGCTTTAGTAATACGTAAACTTTTAAGCGTTGCAGCAAGTGGAGGAGTATCAACAGAAGTAGCAGGATTTATGACAGATACCATAGAAATGGTAAAAAATACAGGAGTACTTGGTTTACTTGCTAAAGGGGCACCATTTATTATTTTATTGTTCTTATTTAGCTTCTTAGCTTATGCCATTGTAGCAGGAGTACTTGCTAGTATGACAACCAACATTGAAGATTACCAACAACTACAAACTCCACTTATGATTATCTTAATGGTAGGCTATTACATAGCGATAATGGCCTCAACTTTTGAAGGCGCGTTATTTGTAAAAATAGTTTCCTATATTCCAATGTTATCCTTTTTGATTTCTCCAGTGATATACTTACTTGGTCAAATTAGTTTATTAGAACTTATTTTATCTACAGCAATCTGTGGAGTAGCAACGTATCTTTTATTCCATTTTGGACTTCGTATTTACAAAGTAGGTATACTAAATTACTCAAGCCAAGATTTATGGAAAAAGATATTTAAATCAATGAAAGAAAAATAGTCTTCAAAAAAAGGCTTTTTTTTATTTAAAAATGTTCAATGCAGTAGAAGGAAGAAATTTAGTAAAAACAAAAAAATTAAAAGGAAAAGAAAGTGTAACTTATACATTAAAGTTATGGTTAGACCAAAGTGTAACCTTAGAAGATGATATAATAAATAAGGAGTTTATAGCCAAAGTAAGTGTAGTAGGAGAAATAGCACCAGAAATAAATAGATTAATGGAAATCGGTTATGATAGCAAAGCAGCCTTTTGGGAATATAAAAAAAAGATAACAAAAATAATATTTGAAAATCAATTAAATCCCAAGAATACAGAATTGTCATGGGATGTATCAGCAGCGAAAGACGAAAAAATTATGAGTTATCTAATAAAAAATGATAAAGCAGCAGAAACCGAGGAAGATACCCTACACTTTATATATCCAAGGAAATAATGGAATAGAAGCCTCTCCTAATAGTAAATACTTATTTTTTAATTTTAGCATTTTAGAAAGTATAGAAGGATTAGAATACTTAGATACAAGTCAAGTAACCAATATGGCCAGTATGTTTTATGGTTGTAATAATTTGCAATCTTTAGATATAAGTAGTTTCGATACAAGTAATGTAACTAGTATGAGCGGTATGTTTAATGGTTGTCAAAATATAATTTCATTAGATTTAAGTCATTTTAATACCAGTAATGTAACAGCTATGTCCAGTATGTTTTGGAATTGTAAAAGTTTAACTACTCTAGATTTAAGTAATTTTGATACGATTAAAGTAACAGACATGGGAGGAATGTTTGGCGCTAGTTATAATTTGACTTATTTAGATATAAGTAATTTTGATACAAGAAATGTAACTAAATTTTATACTGGGGTATATGGAATGTTTGGAGGAAGTAATAAGTTAGAAACAATTGTTTATGGAGAAAACTTTATAAAAAAAGAAGGAGCAGATACTACAAAGATGTTTACTAATTGTCCTGCCAATAAACCGACACATGAATCATGGAATGGTGTATTTTGATTTTAAGAAAAAGTTAGAATATATAAATGAATTAAAAAATTGCTTTGAAGTTAGCAATTTTTTTGTGTTAGCCAATTTTTTCCTTCTGTT
Source organism: uncultured Bacilli bacterium (assembly GCA_948760655.1). The sequence goes on from CAQBKK010000031.1 coordinate 3,351, forward strand.
TTTCTTGCGATTAACATGGCAGATGATGTATCTCCCACAACATTTAAAAGGGTTGCAGGGGCATCTATAATGGTGGCTATGATTGTCAGTATTGGTAAGGCAGCACTTGGAAATCCCATCATAGTAATAATAATCATCTCTGATATTGTTCCTCCACCTACTGGTACAGCAGCAACAAGTAAATTAGCAATTAAAGAAACACTTAAAACTTTAAAAATACCTGTTGTGGTAAATACGTTTGTGTTAAACAAATAGACTAAAAACATGATTTTAAATACACTTCCAATGATAGATCCATCTTTGTGAAAACTTGTACCTAAAGGAATAGCTGTTTCTGAAATGTCATTGTTAACTCCTATTTTTTTAACACTTTTAATATTTATTGGAATGGATGCAGCAGAAGAGCAAGTAGAAATCGCTGTCATTGAGGGTAGTAAAGCATTTTTCCAAAAGAGTTTTATTCCTTTTTTTCCTCCAGCAATATAAGCATATAGAGTATAGATGAAAAAGAAAAATAATAAGGCAGTTATCGTATAAATGATAAAAGTTTTTAAGTAATCCATAAGCATGCTACTTCCAAATGAACCAATTAAGGAAGCAAAATAGCAACCAATTCCAATAGGAGCATAGTAAAAAGCATAATCAACTAGCTTTAAAATTACTTTATTGGCGCTATTTAATACATTTAATAATGGTTCAGCTTCTTTACCTAACTTACTAATAGCAATGCCCATAAATAATGAAAATATGACTAAAGCAAGAATATTTTCTTTGGATATAATTTTAGTAAAATCATTTACACTGATAGCATTTATTGTACGATTTAAAATATCTAAATTTTCATCAGGACTTGTTTCACTATTATTTTGTAATGTTTCTAAAATCGATGTTGTTTTTTCATTATCAACTAGTTTAAAGGAGAAGGTAGCAATTAAACCAATTCCTACTGCTACTAGTGACATAATAATAAAAATAAGAATTGTATTTTTGATTATTTTTGTAAGGCGTTTAGGTTCGTTAATTTTTGCAATAGATGTTGTAATGGTTAGAAATATTAATGGTACGATTAAAACAAACATCATGTTCATAAAAAGCGTTCCTAGTGGTTCTAAAATGCTTGCTTTTTCTTTTAAAATAATTCCAAGTAAGCTTCCAAGTAGTAAAGAAAGAAGCATTAGAATTGTCATTTTATAATTTTTCCATATTTTTTTCAAAATATATCACCTCTACTAATACTATATTTAAATGTGGGTATTTTGCATAGTTTTAATAATCCACAGTTTTTTTGTGAATTTTTGATTAAATCCACAAATTGTGTTATTCTACTATTATGAAACAGAATTATATAAAAATGAATGTAAATGATTCTTACTTAAGTTTAGGAAATTTTATTCGAGTGATTAAAGAATTTTCTAAAAATAAAACGGCTGCTTTACAAGTTGAGATTTTTTGTGTTCTTTTTGAATTAGATTTTATTCAAACAACAACAGTTAATAATTATTGTGTTGGGGTTCGTAGTATTGGAAATAGTTATAAACAACATTATATTGTGTTAAAAGGGCGATATGAAAAAGATAAAGAAGTATTTATTTCTATTTTTAATAGACTTTTAACGATTATAGAAGGGAGAATTATTTCCAATCAAACGATTATGCAATTGAATCAAGAAAAGTCGATGATTGAACTCTCTTTTAAAATGTATAATATTGCTAAGAATGATACAAATATTTCCAATGATTTTATAAAGAAAGGGAAACAACTTTTAGATAGCAATGATTATTATTCTTTTTTAGTTAAGGTATTGTTTTATATTGTTTTAAATCATAAGCAACCATTGTATATAGCGGATTTAAAGAGAAGAAAAATAGAAGAGCTATTAGAAGATTCTTATATGGGGTATAAGGGAGTTGAGGATTATATAGCTTTAAAAATAAAAGAAAGTGTTAATTATGATTTTAGTTTAAGAAAACTTGCTATGGAGGGAAATGTTTTAGCCAATTATGAGTTGGGATGTAATGAGTATTTAGGATATGTTAAAGGAGTTCCTAGGTATGCTAAAGCTTTTGAATATTTATCTATTGCTTATCAATCTAATCATGCAGGAGCTGCTTATTTGATTGGGCATATGTTATTTAATGGAATGCTTGGAAATAGATTGGATACAGATTTAGAGGAAGCTTTTTATTATTTGAATAAAGCAAAAGATTTGGGGAATGTTGCTGCTATTAATAAACTTGGTATTATGTATTTGCAAGGAATTTTTCCTGTTCAAAAAGATAAGAAAAAGGCTAAAAATCTATTTTTAGAAGCTGCTAAAAAGAATTATGCTTATGCGTTTAATAATTTGGGAAAAATATTTGAAGAGGAAGGTGATTCGAATAAAGCTTACTTTTATTATCAAAAAAGTGCTTCTTTAAAAGAAAGTTGGGCTTGTAATAAAATGGGAGAATATTATCGTAACCAGAAAGATTATAAGATGGCGTTTTCTTTTTATCAAGATGCTACTTTTGCTAATGCAAATTCTCTTTGTTATTACGCTTATTATAATTTGGCATATTATTTTTATCTTTTTGGAAGAAAAGAGATAGGGCTAGAAAGTAATTTAGAAAAAGCAATCGATTTTTTTAATATAGCGAGTGAGCATGGAATTATAGAGGCCTCTTTGCAATTGTTTTTTATTTATGTGAATCAGTATCTAAAAACCAAAGAAGAAACTTTTTTGCATCTTTTGAAAAAATATAAATTGGCTATTGAAATACATCCTAAATATAATAAAGAATTAAATAAAAAAATAGAAAGTAAGATGAAAGAAATAAGTAATCAGCCTTCTATTTCTTTAGAGGAACTATTGAAGTAGAATACATTTTAGTTATTTTGTTTTGACTATCTACAAAATAAATGTTACACTTATGACATAAATTAAGTGGTGATTAAATCAAAGTAATTATTTGTGGCTTTATAGAGAGTTAATGGGTGGTGAAAATTAACAGATGCAAATAATGAAGTTACAATTTATGAACTTAATTAGGTGATGCTTTATAATCTAGAGTGCATGATATAAATCATGAATTAAGGTGGTACCGCGAGTTTTTCGTCCTTATGGAGAAGAAGTCGCGTTTTTTATTGGGAGAGATATTATGGATAAAGATGCTACAGAGCATTTAAGAAAAATGAAACGCATATCTTCTTGTGATTTAAAACAAGAAGAGTTAGAAGATGTATTACTTTATAATGAGAAAAAAGAGTTACTATATAAAGATGATAAAGTTTATATTAGTGATGGAAAATGCTTAAAGGATTTGTTGCGGGTTATTAAAATAAAAGAACCTTTATCGTTGCAATATGTGTCTACTCCTATTTTAGTGCCAAGAATCTATGCAGAAAATCAAAATCCTATTTTGCAACATATAAGTGTATAGTTTACATCCAGAGTATTTTGCAGGTGGACAAGAAGCTAAATTTAGTAATTTTACGAGTAATGAGCAATTAATGAAAAAGATTAAAGATATATTGGAGGGAATATTATGAATATCGAAGTAGAAGTACGCCTATTAAATGTGGATAAGGAAAGTATAAAAGCAAAATTAGAGAGTTTGGGAGCAGAGTTTCAATGGGAACGTTTACAAAAAAGGTATGTTTATGATTTTCATCCTGCTTTACCACACAAATGGATACGTTTAAGGACAAATGGAGTAGAGACAACACTTACAATTAAAAATGTAAAAACAGAAGAAATGGATGGAACAGAAGAGTTAGAAATCGTTGTAGATGATTTTGATAAAACCAATTTGATTTTAAAAGAACTTGGATACGTTCCAAAAGCTTTACAAGAAAATAAAAGATGTCGCTATTATTTGGATGGTGTAGAAGTGGATATTGATTCTTGGCCACTTATTCCTGATTATGTAGAGATTGAAGGGAAGAATAAGGAAGAAGTTAGGAAAATTGTGAATATGCTAGGATTTACAGATGAAAATGTTACTACAAAGGATGTGGAGTCTATTTATAGTGATTATGGAATAGATTTAAAAGAAATAGCAAAGCTTACGTTAGAGGAGGAAAGAAAATGACAGTATTTGAAGATTTAAAATGGAGAGGATTAGTACAAGATATTAGTGATGATGCATTAATTGAAAAAATAAATGAAGGAGGTTTAACATTTTATATTGGTACAGATCCTACTGCTGATTCGATGCATATAGGGCATTATTCTTCTTTTTTGATTTCCAAGCGACTTGCACGGGCTGGGCATCATCCTATTTTGTTAATTGGAGGAGCAACTGGCTTAATTGGAGACCCAAAACCAACAAGTGAACGTCCTATGATTTCAAAAAGTGATGTAGCTAAAAATATTAAAGGTTTAAAAGCCCAAGCAGAACGTATTTTTGGTTTTGAAGTTGTTGATAATTATGAATGGACGAAAGAGATTAATGTTATTGATTTTTTAAGAGATTATGGAAAACATTTTAATATTAATTATATGCTTGCAAAAGATAAAGTAAAATCACGAATTGAAACAGGAATTACTTTTGCAGAGTTTTCTTATATGATTTTACAGGCGCTTGATTTTTTACATTTGTTTACCACTCGTAATTGTACTTTACAAGTAGCAGGAAGTGATCAATGGGGAAATATTACAGCTGGAATTGAATTAATTCGTAAAAAATGTGATAAAACCGCTTATGGTATGGTTATGCCTTTAGTTACTGATTCTAATGGTGTAAAATTTGGTAAAACAGAAGGAAATGCTTTGTGGTTAGATAAGAATAAAACTTCTAGTTATGAAATGTATCAGTATTTGATTAATTTGGAAGATTCTATGATTATTGAATATTTGAAAAAGTTAACTTTCTTATCTAAGAGTGAGATTGAGACAATTGAAAAATGTCATCAAGAGAATCCGGAAAAACGTGAAGCACATAAACGTTTGGCAGAAGAAATTATTACAGATTTACATGGAAAAGAAGAGTACGAAAAAGCACGTTTGATGAGTGAATCTTTGTTTAGTGAGGATATTACCAAATTACCAGCTGATGATATTATTGCTAGTTTAAAAGATATTCCAAAATTTGATATTACAGAAGATATATCTTTGGTTGATTTACTTGTTAGTCATAGTATTTGTTCAAGTAAAAGAGAAGCACGAGAAATGATAAGTAGTGGAGCTATTTCTATAAATAATCGAAAAGAAACAGATTTGGAGAAAATGCTTACGAAGAGTGATTCTATTGATAATAAAATTGTGATAATAAAAAAAGGAAAGAAGAAGTATTTTTTGGGCTTTTATAAATAGACAAAGTATGCCTTTCACATAAAATATGTTGAGAGGAGGAAGTACATATGTATCAACCATCTTATTATAGACCTATCAATAATAATGGAGATCGTCAATTTTTATTTCCATTTTTAGGAGGAGCTCTTCTTGGTGGGGCAGCTGTAGGACTTACACGACCTAGACCTATTTATAATGTAGCTCCAGGAAGACCTTATCCACCAATGGGTCCAGGACCTTATGGCTATTCATCTTACGGCTATTATTATCCTTATGGAAGATAAGCAAGTATAGGCTTGTTTTTTTCTTGTTTTAATTAAAAAATAAAATTTATATGAAATTAGAAAATTGGTTTAGATAAATTTCTATAATTTGCTAAGCCTATTTTTTTGTTAAAGTGGGTTTGTGAGACACCCAACTAGATGATTTTCTGATAAAGGTTAAAAAAAACACCATCCTCGTAGGACGGTGCAAGCAAAAAATTTAGGTTGAACTTGTGCTATTTTTTATTTGTTTTTCTTTTGTTATATTTATAATAAAACCTAGAAATATAAAATAGACAATTATATTTGAACCACCATAGGATAGAAATGGTAATGGAATTCCCATTATAGGAAGTAATCCTAAATTCATGAAAATATTTTGTAGTTGGCTGTAAAAGAAAATAAAGATAAAACCATGAATAAATAATTTGGCTTGTATATCTTTTGTTTTTACTAATTTATCAATAAAATAATAATTTAAAGTAAAGTAACATAAAAGAAGAAGAAAACCACCTAAACATCCAAAAATAGATAGACTTAGTGTAAAAACAAAATCTGTCGGAAATTCTGGAACATAGAGTAGTTCTTTTCTAATTCCATGACCGAAAAAAGGAGTATTTCCAATGGTTATAAGTGCATTATTTAGTTGCATTCCACTTCCATCTTTGAAGTGAATTAAACGATCCATTCGATAGAAAAAACTGGTTCCTATTAGTTCTATTAGTATATCTTGCTTATATAAATAAAGATATAAAAAGCTTCCCAATAGTATTATTAAAACTAAAAAGGATAAAATGAACCACCATTTTTTGATTCCTGATAATAAAAATACAGAAAGTAAAATGAATAAGAAGAAGATAATGGCTCCAGTATCAGGTTCTAAAAAAACTAAGATAGAAGGGATAAGTGTAATTAGTATACATTTTAAAATATACCAAATTTCTTTTGTATGTCCCATTTTGAATTCAGTGGTTATTTTTGTTAAATAAAGTAGTAAAGAAATTTTCATAAATTCACTGGGTTGGAAGCTGAAAAATTTGAAATTAATCCACGCTTTGGCACCATTTGTAGTGCTTCCTATGAATAAAACTATCAAAAGTAAAATTAATCCTAGGATATAAAAATAAAAGCTATAGTGAAAGAAGAATTTTATTTTCAATTTTTGAATGATAAAAAGAAGTATAAAACCTATAAAAAACCAAAGAATTTGTTTATTTAAATGATTTACATAAATTTCTTTTATATATTTTGCTTGTTCCATACAGAAAAAAGAAGCAATCATTATGATTCCTAAAGGAATAAATAAGAGCAAGTTGTGTTTTTTTATCCATTTCTTCATAGTTTTAGTATGCAACAAATTGAAAACTTTATCATAAAATGTAGGGAGGTGTCCTAAAATGAGTAAAAGTTTACCAAATGTATATGCTGTTCCTATTGAAAAAAAGTTAAAAAATAATGATGAAATATTTGTTAGTTCTAAAAAGCCAGAACAAGCTGAAAGTATTCCTGTTCATGAAATTGATAAGATATTTAATTCAAAAGAGCATGTATATAAAACCAAAGTGAATATAAAAACAAAACAAGAGGAAAAAGAGGTTTATGTTATTGGAAGAACAAAAGAGTTTTTATTAACTCTTGATGGAGAGAAATTTCTTTTTGAAGATATTTTAGAAATAAAAAAAGTATAAAAATTCTTTATACTATATAATTTCGTCGATATATTTTTTTAGTTGTCTAGCATCTTTGCCAAAAATAATTTTTAGTTGGTTGTCGATTTCAACTATTCCTTTGGCACCTAGTTTGCTGATTCCATCTTTGTCAACAATGGAAATATCTTTTAAAATGACTTTGAATCTTGACATGTTGCATTCTGCATTTACGATGTTTTCTTTTCCACCTAAGTAATTAATTAATTTATTAGCTTCTATACTAAAGTCTCTTTTCATTAATTTCTTAATAACTAATGAAATTAAAATTAGAATGATTACAATAATTAAATATTGTATATATGTATTCATAAAATATCACCTATTCAAATTATACAACAATTCCTAAATTTTTAAAACATTTTTAATTTATAGAACATATCTTATTCTTTTACATAAATTATAGTAGAGAATACAGGAAAGGGTGAATAATATGTGTAATAATAATACAGACAAAGATACAAGTTGTATTGCTGAGATTCTAAATGTAATTTTAGTCCTTCAACAAAATGCTTGCCCAGAAAATTGTTTAGATTCTTGCGATCGACCTATGCTTGGTGGTGGACCTAATTGTCTTATTTGCAATACTAGACCTATTATGCTTTATACATGTTGTGGAAATGGAACACCATGGAGTATGCCAACAACGAAAGATTCTACAGCTACTTGTGTAGAAGGTAGTATAAATTGTTCTAGTGTATTTAGAGTAGAGAAAGTAGACGGAAATTGTTGTACTTGTCGTGTTTTACAAGATAATCCAGATACTACTAGTTTAAATCCATATATTGCAACAAATTCATTTTTCACTATGAGTTTAGATTGTATATGTGCTATTCGTTGTTTAACAGATACATTTGTAGAATGTGTTTAAAAAGACCTTAGGGTCTTTTTTCTTGGATAAATATTTAGATAAAATAAAAAGAGAATTCTACATTTTCTCTTTTTATAAATGACTATATAAGCGATATAGATTAATAGAGGGAATATTATTAAAACGTATATTGTATTTATAGGTACCCAGCCCATTTGTTATAAATAGTTTTGTATTTTCTATTTCATAATAAGCATTTTTATATTCTTCCATGCCTTCTTGATGTAATAAGCAAGTATCAAAAGGTAGTCTTACTAAACCATGTAATGTATGTCCTGAAAGTAATAAATTGGGGGTTATATTCTTTTTTTGTAAAGTATCTAAAATAGTAGGCTCATGACTTAGCCATATTTTGTAGTATTTGCTTGTATCTTCTTCATTTTTTAGGGATTTTTCTATATCAATATCTTCACTAAGTAGGGAAGTTGTGCCGATGAACATTAAAGGATCATTGCTATTAAAATATAGGAGTTCGTTTTTATTATCCAATATAATAAATCCAGCACTTTCCATAATATCTTTATAGGTAGAAATATCAAGGGTATCTACATTGCCAATTATGGCATATTTTCGATATTTTGCTTGAATGTTTTTTAATTTTTCTTTTAAAAGGCTATAGTCTTTTTCGTTTAGATGAATTGTATCATTTAATAAGTCTCCTGTAAATACAACGATGTCTCCTTTTAGTTCATTTATTTTGGTGACAATTTTGTCTAAATTTTTTTCTTGAATGGTTGTTCCATACAATATATCTGAGAAATGAATGATTTTTGTACCATCAAAGGCAGCTGGTAAATTGTTATCAATAATGGGATACTCATGAACAAGTAACATGTTGGGTTCGATAAAACGAATGTATACATAAAATAGAATGATTATAAATAAAAAAAGAAAAAGAATTTTTTTTATTATTTTCTTTTTTTTATTATTTTCTGGTTGTTCTATATTTTTTATTTTTTCTTCTTGCATAGTATCACCTACATTTGTAAAAAGTGAGTAAGAAGTATTAATAGGACAGAGATGGTATTATGTAACATATGAGGGATTACAGAGGAAAATATATTTTCTGTTTCGTAATAAGCTTTTGCAAAGAAAAATCCTAAAGAACCATAGGGAATTAAAAATAAAATTTCTCCTTCTAAGAATAAGCTTATGAATATGTTGGCTAATTTCCATTCTTCAATGGCAGTTATTACGTGCAGTCCTCCAAAGAGTAGGGCACAAAAAATAGCATAAGTAATTTCTTTTTTAAATGGTTTTCTAAATCCATAACGAAATACAAGTTCTTCTAAAAAAGGACCAATTAAAGTGATGGTTGGGATAGCATAAAGAGGAGCTAGTAGGAGCGTTTCTCTTGTGACTTGTTCGTTTACTGCAATGTTACCAATAATGGCTGTAATGATTAAGTTTGAGATAATCATGACAATTATTCCATATACCCAATAAGTTAATCCTTTGCTTAAAATTTGTTTATGATTTTTTAAAAATGATTTCCATTGTTTTATAATGTCTTTTCTAGCAATTAAAAATATGATTAAGAACGTTATAAGATAAATAGATAAGAAGGATAAATTATGTATCCAAAAGTTAGTACTTAAAAGTAAGTCTCTCATTAGAGGAGCAAGTAAGTTAGGAAGTAATAGATAGAGTAAGAGAATTAAAATACCAAAGGAAATATTTTTTATTGTCTGTTTTATTTTTTCCATATTAATCCACATACCCCAATGATTTTAATCTTTCCATAATTTTTGTTTTAGAAGCATATCCAACTATACGATTAAGAGTAGTTGTTTCTGTTCCTTCTTTAAAGAAGATAGTTGTTGGTGTACCAGAGAAGCTAGCATATTTTTGAAGTGTTTCATTTCCTTCTTGATCTAAATTCGTGATATTTAAGGTATAAGCATTTAAGTTTACTTCTTTTAAGGCACGTTCTAATTCTGGTAAATATTGTTCGCAATGGCTGCAACCTGTTTGGGTAATTACCAAAACGAATGATTCTTTGTTATTTATTTTTGCTTCTAAATCAGTAATTGTCATATTGATTAGTTTTGTTTCTTCTTTGGTATGGAAGGTTAGTCGATAGATTAAGAAAGCACCTAGTAAGACAATTATAATTATTATGAAGTAGAGTAGAATATTATTTTTATTTTTCATTTTTTATCACCGTTTAAAATATATCATATTTTTAGTAAAACGGTCAATGTCATACAAATGTAGATAGTGTAACGGAATGTCGGGAAAAAAAAACATATTCCATTTGTTATAATAAAA
>CAQBKK010000032.1 GCA_948760655.1 uncultured Bacilli bacterium
TTAAGAAAAAACAAAGGACTTTCACAAGAGGAATTAAGTATTAAATTAAATGTTGTAAGACAGACAGTATCAAAATGGGAATCAGGGCTATCGGTTCCTGATGCTGAAATGTTAATAACTATATCAGAAATTTTTGAAACATCAGTTAGTGAAATTCTTGGTGAAAATATAGCAGAAAAAGAAAAAAATGATTTAAAAGCAATATCTGAAAAATTAGAAGTTATTAATGAACAATTATCTATGATGCAAAAGCAAAAAAGAAAAAGAATAGTAAACTTATTAATAATTATAGATATATGCATTATATTATTTTTTATAGTATTAGCAGTATTAGGCAGTCCATATCAATCTTGGGATTATACTGATTCTGAATGGGCTATTGTTGGAACATTATGGCATTCATTTGAGTGGGTATTTTTTAAAGTTGCTCCAATTATGGTTATTATGATTACTTCAATATTAGGAATAATATTTGTAAAAAGAAATAAATAACAAATTTCAACTTGAAAGTGAGATAATGATATGGGATTTGATTTAGGACATAGAATTAGTTTGTTGTCAAAATTAGCATTACGAACCTAAAGAGATAGATAAAAGAATAATAATATAAAGTAATGATTTACAAATTTACGAATTGTGGTTTGATTATACTTATAGAACTTATGAAGCTTTAGCAAAAGATGGACACAAAACCTATGAATTTGAAGGTAAGAAAGTAGAAAATTTAGAGTTTGATTTAATTTGCCTAGGTGAATAGACAAACTGTATTCGTTTGCTTTTATGATTCTTAAATTCGCAGTTGTTTTTTTTCTAATTCTAATAAATGATTTTCCTCTTCACTTCGATTATCCTTTTCTTTTTTGTCTAATATCTAGTTTGAATAATGTTATTAAGAAACAAAAAATCAGTAGAATTTCAGCCTAAAAATCTTCAAAGAAAAGTAAAAGCACTTACTAATAGAAATCAAAATATAATGAAAGAAAACAATACTTTAAAACTTATTTAAAAACCATTTTAAAGACAATAAAAACACTTTTTTAGAGAAATTGGTAATGAATTATATTGAATTAATGATTGAAAAAAGAGTACTAAAATTATTACTCTTTTTTCTTATTTAAGTGAAGCTAATTATTAAAAACAAGATAGGTATTATATTCATGAAATAATCATAGATTTAAGCGAGTAGTATTTTTTTATGAAAGGGGTACTATGAATAAAGAGCTTAAAATAAATTTCTTTTTTAATGATGAAAATGGAGAGGAATTATTAGAAGTGCTAGTTCGCGATTTTAAGGAATTTTTAAATAACTATATAAAGAAAGTATTAAAGTAAATGTTTTTTATAAGGATTCATTTTTTTATTTCTCGTGTTATGAAAATATACTGTAATATTCTTGTAACAAAAGTTATGAGAGATGGTCTTTTAAATGAATTCTCCATTTTATTAGGAGGAAAGATAACATGAATTTTGATAGTGCTTTATTAAAAAAAGTATTAAGTCTTTATACACCAGATGAAATAGCAAAATATATAAGACTGTCTTTAGCTGATGAATATAATCAGTCCGATGAAAGTGAGAGTGTTGCTAATCAAAGAAGATTATTAAATGAGTTTATTGATCGAAATGGAAATGTTGGAGTTAAGTGTAAAGAATTTATTGATGATGGTTGTTCAGGAACTAATTTTGAAAGACCTGGATGGCAAGATTTAATGTCTGAAGCTGAAAGTGGAAAAATCAAAGTCATTATTACAAAAAATTTATCAAGATTAGGTCGAAGTAATTTTGAATGTAGTTATTTTATTGATTACTACTTTCCAGCAAATAGTATTAGATATATTGCTATTCAAGAACAAATTGATACGGCAAATCAAGAAAATTCTAATAATGAATATGCGGCGTTAAATAATTTTATTAATGAAAAATATTCAAGGGATTTATCCAAAAATATAAAAAAGGTATATAAGATTAAGCAATATGCTGGAGAATATATGGGAGGACATCCTATATTTGGATATAAAAAAGATCCGAATGATAAACACAAATTGTTAATTGATGAAGATGCTGCCAAAATAGTAAGGCGTATTTTTAAATTATATCTCGAGTGTCGTTCTCAAAATAAGATTAGAACCACTTTTAGTAACGAGAAAATTCCTATACCAGAAGTTTATAAAGGTTCAAGAAGAGGACTGAAAGCAAAACACCCTTATGAATGGAATTATAGAACGATAAGGGATATTCTAAGAAACGAAATGTATATTGGTAATATGGTGCAAAATGTTTTTTCTAAAAAGAGTTTCCGTGAAAAGAAAATGACTAAAAATAAAAAAGAAGAGTGGATTATTGTAGAAGGAACGCACGATCCTATTATTGACAAGGAAACATTTTACCAAGTTCAGGAACTTTTAGATGCTAATTATAGACAACCTGTTAAACCTCATCGACATGAATTTGCTGGCCTACTTTATTGTCATGAGTGTGGGCATAAAATAGGAATTGGCAATGTAAAAAGAGATAGAGATGAGAGTAAGCAATATTTTTACACTTATTGTAATTATTATAGAAGGAATAGTGCATATAATAAATGTTCACCTCATTCTTTAAACTATAATAATTTAGAAGCTCAATTATTAGATATTATAGATGATTTATGTAAAAAATTTATAAAACAATTAGATTATGATACAATAGTTAATGAGCGAAAACAAGGATTAAATACTTATGGTGATTCATTAATAAAGAAAATTAATAAATTTCAAATTGATATTAAAGAAGTAGATCTTAAAATCGAAAAGATTTACATGGACAGATTAGAAGATATTATATCAGCAGACACTTATAAAAAAATGAGTGAAAAATTAGAATCAAAAAAACAAAATATGATTAAGGAAACAAAAGAACTTCAAAAGTCTTATGACGAATACATGAAAGACAATTCAGTTGATAAATTATTGGATGCTACGAAAATAGTTAAAGAATATATGAAAGCAAGAAAAAATGAGAAAAGAGATCTTTTAATTAAGATAATTGATAAAATTGAAATATATCAGGATAAAACGATTGATGTACATTTCAAGTTAAAATCATTAGGAATTATAATATAAAAAGGATATACTATACTATGAAACTTGTATTAATTTTTTATCACCAACGGTAATCACACATAGATTTAATGGAGTAAATAGTGGTGGAGTAGTAAATTTAGATGGTTCATTTGATGTAAATGTTTGGTATTCTTATGATAATGATACCAAAACTGCTGTTAGTACAAAAACTTTTAATTATCAAGATAAGATGCCTGTTCATTTAAAGGACAATGCTACATTAACTAATAATGAAGAAATCATTGTAAGAAGTTTAAAACAGCCGACTGTTACGAATGTATCGGTTACGGAAGGAATTGTTAATTTGCATGTAGAAAAAGAACTTGGAGTTGAAGTCGTTGGAGATACTAAAATTAAGGTAAGTATAGAAGAAGAGGAAGATGATTATGAAATTATTAGTGATGATGAAGTGTTAAGTGATGCAGGTGAAGTTGCAATTGATGAGATTGACGAGGAATATTTGAAGTAGTGTCAACCAAATTATGTTGACACTATTTTCTCGTTATGGTATACTACAAACGAAATAAGGAGGAGAGATTATGGCTGTTAAATTAAGATTAAAAAGAATGGGAGCAAAACAAAGACCATTTTATCGTATTGTTGCTGCTGATTCAAGATTTCCTAGAGATGGGCGTTTTTTAGAAGTAGTTGGAACATATAATCCAATTACAAATCCAGCAGAAACTAAAATTGATGAGGAGAAAGCTCTTTATTGGTTAAATAATGGTGCTATTCCTACGGAAACGGTAAGAAATATTTTATCTAAAGAAGGCATTATGAAAAAATATGCTGAATCAAAAAAGTAGGTAAATTATAATGGATATTGTTGAATATACATTGTTTCTTGTAAAAAGTATTGCTCGTGATGGTGAAATGGTAAGTGTTAAAGAGATTGGTAGTAACGAAGAAACTATTAATTTGGAAGTTCTTGTAAAAGAAAGTGACATGGGGGCTGTTATTGGTAAATCTGGTAATACTGCAAAAGCAATTCGTACATTGGTACAAGCTTATTCTTATTTACATGATAAAAAAAGAGTAAATGTAAATATAGAGTCATTCTAATAGAGTGGCTTTTTTTGTTTTATAAAGAAAATTTTATTTACTTAAGAAAATGCTTTATAAAGATAGTTTTTTTAGTTCAAAATTTTTGTATAAGGGTAATATTAGTTGAAAATGATTTTTTGGTATCTTTAATCAAAATTTTAAATAGTAAAATCATAGTATATTTTAAGTAGTTTTTTATAAGTTCTTAAATGTCATTACATCCTTTATTTATAAGATTTTACAGCATTTTTATTTTTTGAGAATATTCTTATAAATTGTTATAATTTTACTTTCAAAAGTAGTAAATTAGTATTAAAAATTTAAAACATTAATTTTAAAACATTAAAAAGATACTATGGCATTTGCATAGTATTAAAGTAAACTATTACCCTATATTATATAGCATGAAACATGTATCTAATTCATAAAATTTTTTCATGCCCTTTTTTGTTTGGATAAAAATCTATATTAAAATTTATTTTTGACAAATTATCATTATTAACAAATATAACATTATTATATTTCTTTGTTATTTTATAAATAGCTTCTAGATATAATGATAAAATGAAAAAAAAATCTAATATTTCTAAATATATTCATAAAGTAGTAAAATGGTAAGTAATTATATTATTCCTTAAAATTAGGTCTATTAAAAAATCAATATTTTTATAGAAAAGTTTTAAAAAAGTATACATTTTTACTTTACAATTTACATGTCAGGAGCGATTTACTTACCTAGTTTCTTATGCTATTATTTTAATAGGTGATACTATGAAAAATAAAAAAGGTTTTACATTGGTTGAGTTGTTAGCAGTTATTGTAATTATGGCGATTTTAGTTACTATTGCTGTACCTAGTGCTATTAATATTTCTAATAAATTGCAAACTAGAATGTTTTGTTCTAAAATTGATTCTATAAAAACAGCAGCGGAAATATATGGAGAAGAGAAAAAAGATAGTTTTACTGATAAAAGTTTTAATTATACAGGGCCTAGTACAATAGATCCTACTCAAACTGAAACACAATTGGGATTGTTAAATAAAAAAATAAAAGTGATGGAGCTTGTAAATACGGGAAAATTAAAAAAAGATAATAAAACTTGTGGAGAAAATTTAAACCCTTGTGTTGTAGATCCACGAAATAAAGATTCACATGATTTAGAAAATATGGAAATTGTCGTTTATGTTAAATATAATCGTATTTATGTTCATTTTCCAGATACTGTAAATGAAACTTGTAATCTTGAAAGTTAGAGTGCATTATGGTATTATAACCACTAAGTGAAAGAGGGGGGAGTATATGCAAACAGTTTGTTTGATTGGAAAACCAAATGTAGGAAAGTCTACGATTTTTAATCGATTAATTAAAGAAGATAAATCGATTGTTTTAGATACTCCTGGTGTTACAAGAGATCGTATTTATGGAAGAGTAAATTTTGAAAATAAGTCGTTTATGCTGATTGATACAGGCGGACTTGATGGAGATGATGATTGGAATAAAGATATTTTACTCCAAGCAACTCTTGCTATTGAGGAAGCTGATCTTATTTTATTTGTTGTCGACGGAAAAGAAGATATTAGTAGTAGCGATTTAAAAATTCGGGATATGCTTAGGAAAACAAATAAAAAAGTTATTGTTGTTGTTAATAAGATGGATAACGAGCAAAGAAAAGGGCTTATTTATAATTATTATGAACTAGGTTTTCCTGTTGTTTTGCCGGTTAGTGCTTCTCATAATTTAGGCTTTGTAGAACTTTTGAAAGAAATAACAGTTACTTTTCCTGATAAAGAGTTGGAAGAAGATAATCGGCTTAAATTTTGTTTTATTGGAAGACCTAATGTAGGAAAGAGTAGCTTAATAAATGCTTTATTAAATGAAAATAGAGTAATTGTAAGTGATGTGGCTGGAACAACTCGTGATGCAACTGATACACCCTTTATGTATCAAGGGGAGGAATATGTTTTAATTGATACGGCTGGAATGCGAAAAAAAGGTCGTATTTATGAAAGCGTAGAAAAGTATAGTTTATTACGCAGTTTAAAATCTATTGATCGAAGTGATGTTTGTGTTTTAGTTCTTAATGCTGAGGAAGGAATATTAGAACATGATAAACATATTTTAGCTTATGCTTTAGAAGCAGGAAAGGGAATTGTGATTGCTGTTAATAAATGGGATATTATTGAAAATCCAGATCAAGCAATCAAGTTATGGAAAAAAAATTTAGAGTCGCATTTTATGTTTGCTAGTTATGTTTCTCCTATTTTTCTTTCTGCCAAAACGAAAAAAAGAATGCATACTTTGATGCCTGCTATTTTGTCTGCTTATCAGAATAATAGAAAAGAAATTAAAACAAGTGATTTAAATAATGTAATTGTAGATGCGGTTTGCATGCATGAACCTCCTTCTTATAAAGGAAAAAGACTTAAAATTTATTTTGTTAGCCAGATTGATAAAAAACCACCTAAATTTGAATTTAAAGTTAATGATAAGGGGTTAATTCATTTTAGTTATGAGAGGTATTTAGAGAATAGGATACGTGAGAATTTTGATTTTTCTGGTACTCCTATATTACTTAAATTTAAAAATAAAAAAGAAGATTAGTTTTTCTCTTCTTTTTCTTTTTCATCAATTCTCTTTTTGCTAATGAATCTTGACTCATCAGGATTAAAGAATTCACGGATGTCTATTTTTAAAAGTTTTGCTAAATTTGATAAAAATTCAACGGATACATTTACTTCTCCACGTTCAATACTTGCTAAATATTTATAATTTAAACTATATCTTTCATAAAATTTTTCTTGTGATAAACCTGATTGATAGCGATAGTATTTTAAATTGTTTCCAATAATTTTTTGTATGCTATTCATTCTCTACTCCTTTACTAATAAAAATATAAGAATTAATAAAATGTAAGTCCACCATGTTATAGCTATACAAAAATTGACTTTTTTTTTAAAATATATGATAATAAATGCTCTGGAGGATTAGTGTATGAAGAAGAATGAGATGAATTATTTAAAAGTTTTGAGAGAAGAAAAGGGATTGAATTATCAAGAAATGGCAAATTTACTTGGTATTAGTAAAGCATATTATTGGCAAATAGAACATAAAAATAGAAGGCTTTATTATGATATGGCTAAGAAAATAGCTGAAATATTTAAGCTAAAACCAGATGATATTTTTTATCAGGAAAGTGATGATGAATAAGACAACTTAATTTCTTCTTTTCATATATTACTACTAGGTGATTTGAATGGAATTAAAAGATGATTTTTTTAAAAAGGTAGAAAAAAAGACAAAAGTAAATAAAGATACTATTATTGAGTTAGCTAGAAAGCTTCAAGATGGTAAAATGAAAGATGAAGCAACTTTAAGAGAGGTTATTTCAACATTAAGTACGATTACGGGGAAAAAAGTTTCTAAAGAAAAAGAAGATAAAATTATTAATACAATTGTAAGTGATCATGTTCCTAATAATATTGATAAAATGTTTTAAAAGATAAAAAAACAACTAAGAGTAAGAATTAGTTGCTTTTTCTTCCTGTTAATTTATCTAAAGAATAATGATACTTTTTTGAAAGTTCTAAGGCATAATAGGTTGTAATTAACGATTTACCTGATTCATATTTATGAATGTTTGCTTGGCTCGTATTTATGGATTTAGCAAACTCTTCTTGAGAGAGGTTGTTGCTTTTACGAAGAGATTTGATATTATGGGCAATGAGTTCTTTGTTTAAAGAATTTTTACTATGTTCATATTCGATTTCAGGATTTGATCCAATTAAAGAATCAAGAGTTACGTGGAAGAAATTTGCAAGTTCGTTTAGTTTACCTAAAGGAATCATATCTTTTCCACTTTCCCAACCACCATAGGTAGAACGGCTTACTTTTAGTTGTTTTGCAATTTCTTTTTGTGTTAATCCTTCATATTCACGTAGTTCTTTTATTCTTTTGAACATAGTATCACCTGTTACTAATTTTCTCGTAAAAAAAATTAAAATACGAAAATGTGTGGGTTATTGTAATAATTGTGATATAATTAATTGAAATAGTTATAAGTGAGGTTTATTCATGGTAAGTGGTTATCAGAAATTAAAAAAAATTCGAGAAAAGAATAAGTATAGTTATGAAGATATGGCAAATATGCTTTCTATTAGCAAGTGTTTTTATTGGCAAATAGAACATAAAAAAAGAAGACTTTATTATGATATGGCTAAGAAAATAGCTAATATATTTAATCTAAAACCAGATGATATTTTTTATGAATAGTTTTTTTTATAAAAATAGAGTATACTTGGTTTAAATCATTAAGTATGCGGAGGATAGAGATGAAAGAAGTTTATTTGGTTCATTGCTGGAGTGGTACTATTCATGATGGATGGTATCCATGGGTATGTAAGATTTTGGAACATAGTCATATCAAAGTGCATGCCATCGTTATGCCTAATCCAGATGTTCCTATAATCGAAAAATGGGTAGATACTCTAGAAAAAACAATAGAAAACTTAAATGAAAATGTTTACTTTATTGGACATAGTATTGGATGCCAAACCATAATGCGTTATTTACAAAGAAAAAAAATCACTAAAATTGGTGGAATTTTGTTTGTCGCTCCTTGGATAGAACTTTCTTTAAAAGCTATAGAAACAGAGGAAGATAAAACAATTGCCCAACCATGGCTTACTGAACCAATTTATTATGAAAAAATAAAACGATTTACTGAAAATATTATTTGTATTTTTTCTGATGATGATTATTTTGTACCGATTAGTCAAAAGTGTTTTTTTGAAAGAAAACTTAATGCACAAACGATTGTTGTTCATAAAAAAGGGCATATTAGTATGGAAGATGGGGTTTATGAACTGCCAGAACTTTTAATAGCTACGGGAAAAATGCTAGGGGTCGAGTTTTTAGAGATAGTAGATCAAGATGGGGAGTTTACGGGTGAGATTTTAGAAAAAGAACTTGCACATGACCGAAATTTACTTCATAATGAGGTATCTGTTTTTGTGGTGAATGATAAAAAGGAAGTATTGTTACAAAAACGTAGTCCAAATAAACGATTCAAACCTAATAAATGGGGATTATGTTCAGGACATGTAGATATTTACGAATCCTTAGAACAAGCAGTAATTCGTGAAATATTTGAGGAAATAGGATTAAAAGCAAAAAAAGAAGATTTACATTCTTTACAAGGGCGAATTTTATGTGCTAAGGAAACGAATTCGCATTTTACATATCTCTATTATGCAAAGACGAGTTTAAAAGAAGAAGATTTTGTTATACAAAAAGAAGAATTATCAGAAGTAAAATGGTTACCGATTTTAGAAGTTTATGATTGGATTGAAAGAGGATTTACTTCTTTTGATACAAGTTATGTGTCTTATTTAGAATTAGTCAAGAAAGAATTAGAAAGAGAGTAAAGTAATATGAAAGAAAATTATTTTTTGATACATGGAAGTTTTGGAAGTCCCTTTGTTAACTTTTTTCCTTGGTTAAGAAAAGAATTAGAGAATAAGGGGAGTGAAGTTTATTCTCCTGATTTTCCTACGGGAGTCGGTTATCAAAATTATGAGAATTGGGAAAAGTTATTAAGAATTTATTTAGAGGCTGGTTTAATTCATGAAAATACTACCTTTGTTGCGCACTCGATTGCTCCTGTATTTGTGTGTAAGTTTTTAATTGAACATCAGGTGAGAGTGAAAAAGCTTTTATTTGTTTGTGGTTTTAATGATTATTTTGGAATTAATGAGGAATATGATACAGTAAATGCGTCGATGTATAATAGTGATTTAGAAAAAATAAAAGAGTATTGTAATGAAATTATTTGTTTTTATACCGATAATGATCCTTATGTAAAATATGATAAAGAAAAAGAGTTTGCAAATTCTGTTGCTACCAAAGAAATTATGATTTCTGGTGGAGGACATTTAAATGCAGAGTCTGGGTATGAGTCTTGCGAATTTCTACTTCCTTATTTGTAGATAGAACATTCTATCTTTTTTGTTGTAAACTTTTTTAAAATCTATATAATAATAGTTAAAAAATGAGGAAAAAGTATGGAAAGAAAAGATGGATTTTTAGTTATTTATGATTATAAAAAAATTCCTAGTGATGATTGTATTTCTAGGGGAGTCTAAGCAAGGTGTTGGCTACAGGATAAAGAGACTTATTTATTTATTTAAACACTATGGAACGACTCTTTCTTGCTATCGTGAACTTGTTTATTCTAGATTAGCAACAAAAATAGAAATTCCTAATGTTGGATATGATTTAGCAATTTATCAAGGAAAAAGAGGAGTTATTACAAAAAGATGTATCAAAGAAATTCCTCTTTCTATGAAAGCAATTCTTACTGATTATGCTAAAGAACATTTTGCTAGTATTAGTGACGAATGGAAAGTGATTTACGTATCTTTCTTCCAGGGAATGTTCGAAGTTTAAAGAAAAAAATTGTGAAACATTTTTGGGATATAGAAAAACGATGCCGAAAATAGCATGTAAGAAAGTTCTAAAAGACTTTCTTTTTTCATAGGGTTAAGTAGAAAAGATGAAAGGATTAGTATATATGGAAAAAAGTGAAATTATAAAATCCATTGCTACTCGTGGTAATGGCGAAATATATTTAGGTGTTGTAGGTGCAGTAAGATGTGGTAAATCTACTTTTATTAAACGTTTTATTGAAAATCTAGTGGTTCCTAATATTGAAGATGAATACGAAAAACGTAAGTGTTTGGATGAGATTCCGCAAAGTGCAGAAGGAAAAACGATTATGACAACAGAACCCAAGTTTGTACCGAGTTCTGGAGCCACTATTAAAATTGATGAGTTTTCTACGAATATTAAGTTAGTGGATTGTGTTGGGTTTGTTATTAAAGGTGCGAATGGACATGTTGATGAAGATGGAAATCCAAGAATGGTAAAAACTCCATGGTTTGAAGATTCAGTACCATTTTATGAAGCGGCGGAGATTGGAACAGAAAAAGTAATAAGGGATCATGCCACGATAGGGATTGTAATGACAACAGATGGAACCATTGGAGAAATTCCAAGAGAAAATTATATAGAAGCGGAAGAAAAAATTATCGCTGAATTAAAAGAACTTGGAAAACCTTTTATTGTTGTTTTAAATACCAAAAATAAGGAAAGTGCTCATGCAACGACACTTGCGAGTGAACTTAGAAATAGTTATGATGTTCCTGTTATTCCTTTAAATGCTTTAGAAATGGAAGAACCAGAAATTTTAAATGTATTAAAAGAGGCTTTGTATGAATTTCCTGTATTGAATATAAAAGTAGAAATTCCAAAGTGGGTACATGTTTTAGATAATAACCATTATATTAAGAAGTATTATTTGGAGAAAATGAAGGAAAGTGTTGTTGCTGTTAATAAAATAAGAGATGTAGATAATATATTGAATTCTTTTGGAGATTCTGAGATTATTTCTAAAAGTTATATTAGTGAAGTGGATACTTCTAGCGGAAATATTAAAATTACTTTAGAGAGTAGTGATGAGTTATATAATCAAGTACTTAAAGATTTAATGGGAGATATGGTAACGACTAAAGCGGGACTTTTAAAAATATTTGCAAGCTATAAAGAAGGTAAAGAAGAGTTAGATGGTATGAAGGAAGCTTTACGGATGGCTAAAAATACAGGGTATGGGATTGTATATCCTAGTTTAAAAGATATGACGCTTTCTACTCCTGAGATTATTAAACAAGGATCTCGTTATGGTGTAAAATTAAAAGCAGTTGCCTCAAGTATTCATTTGATGAAAGTGAATGTGGAATCTACTTTTGAACCTATTATTGGTAGTGAAATTCAAAGTAAAGAGTTAATTAATTATTTGATGAAAGATTATGAAGTGGATCCTGGAAGTATTTGGAAAAGTGAGATTTTTGGAAGAAGTTTAGATGTTATTGTTAAAGAGGGTATTCAAGCTAAGTTGTCTGTAATGCCTGAAAATATGCGTTATAAGTTAAGTCAAACGGTTACTAAAATTGTCAATAAAGGGTCAAGCAATTTAATTACGATTGTCATATAATTATCAAATTGCTTGATTTTTCTTGCTTTTGTCCTGTTTTTTTGCTATTTTTAGTATGTAAGGCTAAGGCCCTTATAAAAAATCAAAAAAAATTTGGAGGTAAGAAAGATTATGTCAAAACAAGAAGTAATCGAAAGAATGGCTGAACAAGCTGAAATATCAAAAGCTGCTGCAGGTAGAGCATTAGATGCTGCATTTGAAGCAATTACAGAAGGACTTAAAAGTGAAGGAAAAGTTACTTTTGTAGGATTTGGAACTTTCAGTGCTAAAGAAAGAGCTGCACGTGAAGGAATTAATCCATTAACAAAAGAACCACTTAAAATTCCTGCTAAGACTGTTGTTTCATTCAAAGCTGGAAGCAAATTAAAAGAATCAGTTAACTAATTTTTGATAGATTAGGAATATAGAAAAGTTAGCATATATTTGCTAGCTTTTTCTTTTTTTCAGTGGAGAGTTAGTAATTGTGAATGATTTATTTAATTGAAGAGAAGGGAGATTTCATCCGAAATTAAAATATATACCTGTTAAACACACGGTGCGTGTTTAACAGTCGGGCATAACCCACTGCTTGCGGTGGATAATAGAGATTGATATAATTGTTATGTGAAGAAAAAT
>CAQBKK010000033.1 GCA_948760655.1 uncultured Bacilli bacterium
AGTATTAAACTATTTTAGGATATAAATGGGAATAATTTACATTTAAAGATTTAATAGTTAAAGAGCTATTTTAAATAATATATGAACGGGATGTAAAATATCCTTTTTTATAACAAAGGTTCTTTTTTATTTAAAACTCTTCTATCAGGATACAAAAATGGAAATAAAAAGAAGATATTTTTTTAAATTAATCTTCTTTTTCTATTATTTTTTTAAGTTCAATTCCAACTTTTTCAACGATTCCAACAACTAATGCATTTCCCATCATAAAATATCTTCGTTTATCTGTCACACTAGTATTGGTCCAATTGTCTGGGAATCCATTTCTTCTTTCACACTCAATAGGTGTTAAAAGTCTTAATTTTTTTGTTTTATAATCTTCAATAACGCTTTCTGACATAAGCATAGATCCTTCTGAATACATGTAAGTATCCCCATTTGTTTTTTTTCTAGGTATTCGTTTACTTCCCTTTAGATATTTAAATTTTTCCAATTTTTCATCAGATAGAAAATATTTTTCATTTACTTCTTTTTTTCTCTAACTTTCTTTAGAGGATATATTTCATCACAATTAGGTTCCATCTTAGCAGTATATATTTTACCAATTAGAAACTACAAAATATATGTTTTTTATATTTAAACATAATAATAATGAGTATATATTTAAAGGAATTAAGTTATGGAATATGCCAGAATTAGTTATTGAATCAAAAGTTAAAAGTATGTATGAGATTACTCAAAAGGTCATCCGAGATGGTAATATAGTAAATCATATAGACGAAAGAGGAAGGAGAATAACTAATTTCCCTGAATAAGTGATAATGGAGTATGCCATGTAAGACCACATGGTAGGGATTCTTATGATGCCCTATCTTTGCCTGTAGTTGACAAAGTTACTGGAGCAAGTGAATTTACAAAACACTGTTTTTGAATTAATAATAATTATCTAAAAGAAGTAATTAAAGATATAATTGAATAATTGTATAAAAGAAAGCATACATGAAATAAAATATAATTTGGTTTAATGAATAAATATAATCACTAGAAAATCCTACAATTTCTTGACTTTTTTTATGCACTCATACTATAATAAAGAGACTTTAAATTTAAGGAGGAAGAAAAAATGTTTAGTACATATTCACCAAACAAACGAAAAAAAGCTAAAAAACACGGTTTTTTTGCACGTAAAGAAACAAAGATATTAAAAAATAGAAGAAAAAAAGGCCGTAAGAATTTAATTACAAAATAAACCACAATGGTGGTTTTTTTGCTATTTTTAATTAGGAGGTGAATAACTTTGAAAAAAAATGAGGTAGTAAAAAAAGAACAAGACTTCAATAGAATAATAAAATATTCTCCATTTATAAAAAATAAATGTTTTGTTATATATATAAGGAAAAAAAAAGTTGAAAATCCCTGTTTTGGATTAGCCATTAGTAAAAAGACAGGAAATGCTGTTTGCAGAAACAAACTAAAAAGACAAGTTCGAGCAATGATTGACGAAGTAAAAGAAATCTTTCCAAAAGAACGAGATTATATTATAATGATAAAAAGAAGTTGTGTAGAAAGTTCTTTTCAAGAAATGAAAAGTAACTTAATAGAATTAATAAAGGAGATAAAATGAAACAAAAAAAAATAGGAATATTGTTGTTAGCGGTTTTATTATTTACAACAGGATGTGGAAATTCAGCTTATTTAAAAGAAGACAAAACAATTGTAACGTATGAACGTACAGGGCAAAGTTTACAAAACAATATTTTATGTAAACCAAAAGGTCAAGAATTATACGAATTGTATGAAAAATATAATGATCAACTAAAAACAAAACTAGAAGAACTTCCAACTTGTGAAGAATTTAAACCAGGAGATATAAAATACAAGAGTTTATGGGAATCTATATTTGTAAAACCTTTAGCATGGATTATCTTGAAATTAGGAGCTTTAATTAAAAATTATGGAATTTCAGTAATGCTAATTGGACTAGCTATTCGTCTTATATTACTTCCATTTTCTAAAAAAAGTATGGATCAATCTGAAAATATGAAAAAAGCAACACCAGAAATTAAAAAAATAGAAAAAAAATATGCAGGACGGACAGATTCAGATGCTATGATGATGAAAAGCCAAGAAACAATGTTAATTTATAAAAAATATAAAATTAATCCTGTAGCAGGATGCTTAATGGCATTTATTCAACTTCCACTATTCTTTGCTTTCTTACAAGCAATTAATCGGGTACCAGCTATCTTTGAAGATAATTTGTTAGGTATGAATTTGGGTATGACTCCATGGATAGGAATTCGAGAAGGTAAATATTTATATATTGTTTTAATTATTTTAATTATTCTAACCACATATTTATCATTTAAAAACTCTATGAATACAAATACTGGAAATAGTGAAATGGAACGTCAAATGCAATTTACTTTAAAATTTATGATTGTATTTATATCCATAGCATCCTTTAGTTTGCCAACGGCAATTGCATTATATTGGATAGTAACCAATGGATTTATTGTTCTTCAAAATTTCTTATTTAAAAAAATAAATGCTCATAAGTAGAAAAGAGGAAAGTAGTAATGAAAGAAGTAGTCGAATATGCAAAAACCAAAGAAGAAGCAATCAAAAAAGCTACAACAAATTTAAATGCAGCTGAAGCGGAAATTGTCTATTCTATCGAAGAAGAAAAAAAAGGTGGTTTATTTAAAACAACAACTTATAAAATTAAAGCAATAACTTTAGTTGATTTAACGGAAAATATAAAAGAATATTTAAAAGACATTATTCTTAATTTAGGAATTAATGTCAATTTTGAATCTACCATACGTGATAGAAAAATAAATATAGGGATGTATTCAGAAAATTCGTCTATATTAATAGGTAAAAATGGACAGACATTAAAAGCTTTAGAAATTTTAACTAAACAAAAAATATTAAGTGATTATAACTATCATATTTCTATAAACATCGATGTCGAAAACTACAAAGAAAAAAGAATCAAAAATCTTGAATTTTTAGCAAAAAAGACTGCTCGTGAAGTAAAAAGTACAAAAGTAGAAGCAACACTTGAAAATATGAATTCATTTGAAAGAAGAATTGTTCATAATGTTTTAACAGATTTTAAAGGAGTTACAACAATAAGTGAAGGAGAAGAACCAAATCGTCATGTAATTATAAAACCTACAGATAATTAAACTGTAGGTTTTAAAAACTTATCCACATTATTCACAATAAGTATGATAAAATAAAAAAGTAAGGAAGTGTATACTATGAAAAAAATAATAGCAGGTGTTATTATATTCTTAATTTCTTTAGGAATCACTTTTGCAACATTTGAAACTTTTAGTTGGTATCATATTGGTGATGTTCCAACAGAAGTTGTACTATTTCGTTTAGTAGGTTTCTTTATTATTGTAAATGTAATATTAACAGTAGTGTTCATTGTTTTAATAAAATCTAAAACAAAAAAAGAAGACAAAAAAATGAACTCCTTTAAAATATAGGAATAGATTTTCTGCAAGTCTATCTTTTTTCATGATATAATACCAACCACAAGGAAGTGATACTATGGAAGATACGATAGTAGCAATAGGAACCGCTCTTGGAACAGGAGCAATTTCCATCATCCGTTTAAGTGGCGAAAAAGCACTACAAATTGCCAATAAAGTATTTAAAGGAAATAACCTAGAAAAGGCAAAAAGTCATACCATTCACTATGGATTTATAAAAGACAAAGAAGAACAAATAGATGAAGTATTAGTAATGGTCATGCTTTCTCCAAAAACCTATACAATGGAAGACACTGTAGAAATTAATTGCCACGGAGGTATTTCTACCACAAATCGCATTTTAGAATTACTAATAAAAAATGGTGCACGTTTAGCAGAACCAGGAGAATTTACCAAAAGAGCATTCTTAAACGGAAGAATTGATCTTTTAGAAGCAGAATCCGTAAGTGATCTTATAGCATCAAAAAGTGATCGACAAAGAAGTCTAGCTCTTAACGGTGTAAATGGTCGTATCTCTGAAATAGTTAGAAACTTAAAAGATAAAATCTTGAATATAATTGCCAACATAGAAGTAAATATTGATTATCCAGAATATGAAGATGCCATTGAAGTCACACCGGCATACTTAAAAGAACACTTAAAGGCCATTGAAAGTGAACTAGAACTTCTTGTCTCTAACGCCGAAATAGGAAAAATGATAAAATCAGGGATAGATATTGCTCTAATAGGTAGACCAAACGTTGGAAAAAGTAGTATTTTAAATGCTTTATTAAATGAAGACAAAGCGATAGTAACAGATATATCAGGTACAACTAGAGACATAATAGAAGCCAAAATGAATTTAAATGGAATAGAAATCAATTTAATCGATACAGCTGGAATACGAGAAACAGAAGATATAGTAGAAAAAATAGGAGTAGACAAAAGTAAACAAGTCATAGAAAATGCCGATTTAGTAATATTAGTATTAAATGGAAACGAAGAATTAACAAAAGAAGACCAAGAATTATTAGACAAAATAAAAAACAAATCTCATATTATTTTCATAAACAAAACAGACTTAGAACAAAAATTATGTTTAGAAGACAAAGAAAATACGATATATGGAAATACCAAAGATTTAAATGGATTAGAATCATTAAAAGAAAAAATAATCGAAATGTTTAATCTTGATAAAATAACGGAAAAAGACTTAACTTATTTATCAAATGCAAGACAGATAGCACTTGTTACATCAGCTTTAGAAAGTATCAAGCAAGTTTTATTAGATGTGAATAGCGGTGATAGCGGTATACCAGTGGATATGTTAGAAATTCATTTACGTGATGCTTTTGATAATCTTGGCATCTTAATTGGAGAAAAATACGAAGACGAACTGATAGATAAGCTATTTAAAAATTTTTGTTTGGGAAAATAAAGAGAAGGAACACATCATATAGAACAAGAAAATTTCGTTTTACTAAGCGATACCGAAAAATATAATTTTCCGAGAAATAATCTTTCAAAAGAAAGAAGAATTTTTAGAAATATTAATATTAATTTATGATGAATAGGAAGTGATGCAAATTGAAATATGACTTAATTGTAGTAGGAGGAGGACATGCTGGCTGTGAAGCTGCACACATCGCCGCTTTTATGGGAAAAAATACACTATTAATTACCATGAATAAAAAAAATATCGCTGATATGCCATGTAATCCAAGTATTGGAGGAACAGCCAAAGGTGTAATCGTTCGTGATATTGATGCTTTAGGTGGATTAATGGGAAAAGTCGCTGATGAATCTCATTTTCAAATCAAAATGTTAAATAGCAAAAAAGGCCCTGCAGTCCAATCATTGCGTTGTCAAGCAGACAAAATTCTATATCCTAAAAACATGTTGCGTCGTTTAAATGAAACCCAAAATTTAACCATAAAAGAAGCTATGGTTGAAGACTTGATTGTAGAAGATAATAAAATAAAAGGACTAATACTTTCAAATAATGAAAAAATAATGTGTGAATCATTAATACTAACAACAGGAACCTATTTAAAAAGTAACATATTAAGAGGATCCGTAAGTATAGAAAGTGGTCCGCATGGCGAGAATCGAAGTAACTTTCTAAGTGATAACTTAAAAAAATTAGGATTTACAATGCAAAGATTAAAAACGGGAACTCCTCCCAGAATTAAAGCAGATTCGATTGACTTTTCAAAATGTAGTCCTGAATATGGCGATAATACTTACTATACTTTTTCTCACGATGATGAACCAAAATATAAAATAGAGGAGCAACAAAAGTGTTACTTAATTTACACAAACGAAAATACGCACAAAATAATTTTAGATAACTTAGATAAATCTAGTATGTATGGAGGGTATGTTACTGGAGTTGGACCCCGTTATTGCCCATCTATTGAAGATAAAATCGTTCGATTTAAAGATAAAGAACGTCATCAACTTTTTTTAGAACCAGAAAGTATGTCTTATGATGAATGGTACATTGGAGGTTTTTCAACAAGTATGCCAGAAGAAGTACAAGAGGATATGGTACATAGCTTAGTTGGATTAGAACATGCGACTATTTCAAAATACGCATATGCGATTGAATACGACGCTATAGATCCCCTTGAATTAAAACCATCTTTAGAAACGAAAAAAATCGAAAACTTATTCACAGCAGGACAAATCAATGGTACAAGTGGGTATGAAGAAGCAGCAGGACAAGGACTACTAGCAGGAATAAACGCAGTATGTAAACTAAACAACAAAGAACCATTAATTCTAAAAAGAAACGAATCCTATTTAGGAGTCTTAATCGATGACTTAGTAACCAAAGGAACAAAAGAGCCTTATAGAATGTTAACCTCCCGTGCTGAATATCGTCTTCTTCTTCGCCATGACAATGCAGACTTACGTTTAAGAGAATATGGACATGCCTATGGAACCATTACAGAACAAATGTATCAAAATTACTTAAATCGTAAAAAAGAAATTCAAGAACTAAAAGATTCTTTAAAAACTACAAAATTAGAAATCACAGAAGAAATCAAAGAAAAATTTAAGAAAAAAAATTATAGTATTCCTCTAAATAAAACATCATTTCTAGAATTATTAAAAAGACCAGAAATTACTATTCTATTTTTAGAAGAATTTATAAATATACCATATAAAGAAGAAATCAAAGAAATCGTTAGCATTGAAATAAAGTATGAAGGTTATATAAAAAAATGTGAAAAAGAAATAGAAAAAATGTTAAAACTCGAAGAAAAACAAATACCAAATGATATTGACTATAGCAAAATAAAAAACTTAGCAAGCGAGGCAAGACAAAAATTAGAGACCATTCGTCCTATATCTATTGGACAAGCAGCAAGAATTAGCGGTGTAAATCCGAGTGACATTTCGATACTTGGTATATATTTAAAAAAGGAATATGCAAATGAATAAAGAAGAATTTATAAAAGAACTAGAAAAATTAAAAATCAACTATAATGAAGAACAGATAAAAAAATTAGACATATATAAAGACTTTCTTATAGAATACAATTCTCACACCAATCTAACAGCAATAAAAACAGAAGAAGGTATTTATTTAAAGCACTTCTATGATTCCTTAACGATAAATGAACATCTAGAGGAGAATTTAAAAATACTAGATATTGGTACAGGAGCAGGATTTCCAGGAATGGTTCTTGCCCTATTTCATCCAAATTGTCAGTTGGTTCTACTAGATGCAAACAACAAAAAAATAAAATTTTTGAGAGAATTACAAGAAAAACTAAAACTAAAAAATGTAACACTTATAAACGAAAGAGCAGAAGAATTTGTTAGAAAAAACTTTGAAAATTTTGATATAGTAACCTCTCGTGCTGTAGCAGATTTAAGAATTCTTTCTGAACTCTCTCTTCCAGCATTAAAAGTAGGAGGTTTGTTTCTCCCCATGAAAGCCAATATCGAAACTGAATTAGAAACAAGTAAAGAAACCATTGAAATATTAGGTGGAAAAATAAATGCTATAAAAAAAATGGAATTACCAAAAGAAAAAAGTATAAGAACAATTTTAATAATTGAACACATAAAACATACAGATGGTAAATATCCAAGAGTATACGATAAAATTTTAAAAAAGCCATTAAGTAAAGCAAAATAAAAAGAAGAAAAAATAGTAACTGTACGATAAATTTTATATAAGTACACAAATTACTTTAAAAATTCTAACATTTAGACAAAAAAGTTGGAATAAATGAAAAAAACGTTGTAAAAAAGAAATAAATAGGTTATATTTATAGTAGGCTAAAGGGGCTGATTAGTATGAATATGGATAAAAATATCCAAGAAATACCTATGGAAGATATTATTCCAAACCGGTTTCAACCAAGACTTTCTTTTAACGAAGAAGGAATCACAGAGTTATCAGAATCAATAAAACAACATGGCATCATTCAACCCCTTGTTGTAAGAAGACTAGGAGATAAATTTGAAATCATTGCAGGGGAACGTCGTTATAAAGCAGCAACAATGGCAGGACTTACAAAAGTACCAGTAATTATTTCAGATATAGATGATAACAAAAGTGCAGAGGTGGCGCTAGTGGAAAATATACAAAGAAGAAATCTAACAGCAATAGAAGAAGCAAAATCATATAAAAATCTTTTAGATAGAGGATACCTAACCCAAGAACAACTTGCTAATAAAATGGGAGTATCCCAAAGTTCTATCGCCAATAAACTTCGTCTTCTAAACTTAGATGAAGAAGTACAAGATGCCTTATTAAACGAAAAAATTTCTGAACGTCATGCCAGAGCATTACTTTCTTTAGAAGATAAAGAAGACCAAAAAAAATGGTTACAAAGAATTATTAGCGAGCGTTTAACAGTACGTCAATTAGATATAGAACTAAAAAAGAAAGATGAAAATGGTACAGAAGAAGATGGAGGAATTCCTTTAGTGGATATTAATCCTAATATTGATGAAATCGTAAATAACGCTGAGGATATAAATGTTGTACGAGAGCCCCACGATATTGCAAGCATGCTTCTTCCTGAAGGAGTTACAAAAGAAGAAAAAATAGAAGAAGAACCAGTTGCTCCAACAAAAATGCCAAATAAATTCTTTAACTTTTTAGAAGATGAACAAGCAAATATGAGCGTTTTAGAACCAGAGGATATTTTTAATACATTCAATCAAAATCCTATTCCCAATCTATCTAACGAAATTTCTACTGAAGAAGAGTTAAAAGAAAAACAAGAAATGGAACCAGTTTTCAATATAGAAACACCAGTGATAGAACCAGTTATAGCAAATGAAGAACAAATAGTTCCAAATAAACAAACAACAAATATGCAAGAAGTAGAACTTTTAGAAGATTTAGATATAGATAATAATGTAAATAATGTATTAAATGCGAACAATAATATATTTTCTCCTTTTGCAGGAACATTAGAAGAAAAAACTATAGAGTCAATACCAAATGAAATAAATCCTGCGCCTATCATAGAGCCTTCTATAATTTCTAATGAAGGAATACAAGAAAACATAGAAAACCAAAAACCAGAAGAAATAATTCCTGTTGCCCCAATTATAAATGAAACACCAGAATTGGACACAAATACAAATACGTTAGAACAAAAAGAAAATCTTAATGAAAACTCTGCAATAGAGCCAATATTGAATCCAATGGAAAACAATAAAGAACCAATCATAACAGACAATGAAATTATTTCAAATGAACAAAGCTTAGAAGAACCAATAATAAACAATGAAGAGATAACTCCATTTAAATCAATATTCTTTAATACAGGTGATGAAGAAGAAATAGAGCCAGTACAAGAAGAACCTGTAGTAAATAATACTATTGAAGAAGTAAAACCAGTAATAGAAGAACCATTAATAGATCCACTAGATAGCATTGTAACACTAGAACCAGATTATGAAGCGAAACAAGAAGAACTTGCAGGAACAGATTTAAAAACAGCTATAAACGTCGTACGAGATACTGTTAGTGATTTAGAAAGACGTGGATTTGTAGTGGAAATAGAAGAAGCAGATTTAGAAGAACTATATCATATAACGATAAAAATCAATAAAAATAATTAGTTATTAAGAAATAATCTACGCTATTATGAAAGAAAATATAATAGCGTTTTTTGTGTAAATAAAAATGATTACAACTACAGAAGTTATTTAATATGATGAAATCTACCAAATTTTGTAAAAAAGACAAAAACGATTAATGAAATAATGATATGAAGCTTTTATTAAGAGAATCACTTTTAGGACAAGAGAGAGGAATATAAGTAAGAATAGCATGGAAAACTGGAGTAAAAATACCATTCAAAATTTTAGTTTCTAAACATAAAAAAGTGTCAATGATTCTCACCAACACTATTTATTATAGAACCAAAATAGGCTTTTTTCATTCTGTGGTATTAATATCTACTTGTGTCATATTACCTTCAGTACCTTTAACATAATAAAATACAGCAGCATTTCCATCTTTAACAGGATCTCCAGTAACAGGATCTTGTAAAATTCCTACAATATTAGAAGGTGTCTCATACCAATTATTTTCTTTATCTTTTAAATAGTCTTCCATTGTTTCTATCCAAATATTTTTAGTCCACCTACTGGGTTCATTTCCAATTTCTTTCGCCTCATCATACCCCATCCAAATCATTAAAAGAGCATCTTGATTGTATCCAACTGTCCAATAATCTGTTTTGGTAGTTCCCGTTTTTAAAGCATATTTTTTACTCATTTTATTAGCTATAGACAAAGCAGTAGGAGTAGTATAACTTTGAAATACAGAATTACTTGTATTAGAAAGCATTTCATTTAAAATATAAACATAATTTGAATTTAAAACCATTTTTTTCTTATTTTTATGTTCATAAAGTATATTACCATTCAAATCTTCTACTTTTTCAATAAAATAGTTATCTGTTGTATAACCTCCATTTGCCAAAGTTGTGTATCCATGGGCATAATCTAACATGGAAAGTTCACTTGTTCCAAGAGCCAAAGATGGATTAGGTTCTAAATTTCCTGTAATCCCCATCTTTTTAGCAGTATTAACTAATGTTTCTTCTCCTAAAAACAAATGTGTTTTTACAGCATATATATTGTCAGAATAAGCAAGAGCAGCAGCCATTGTAATTTCCTTATTGGCGTACAAATTATTATAATTAGCAGGACTATATACTTTATTATTAGAAAAAACAAAATTTGTATATTCACTCATAAATTTAGAAGAACTAGTTAAACCATTTTCTAACGCTGCATAATAAAGAAAAGGTTTCATAGTAGAACCAACCTGTCTTTTAGCTTGTATTGCTCGATTATATTGACTAGTCTCATAATTCATTCCACCAGTTAAAGCTAAGACAGCTCCTGTTTCTGGTTCAATTAACATACTCGCCACTTGCATTTCAGAATCTGTAACTTGACTTAAAATGGCTTCCTCTAATTTTGCTTGAGCATCCATATCCAAACTAGTATAGATTTTCAAACTTCCTGAATCCAATAAAGAGGTAGGAATACCAGGTAAAGTATCCAATTCTTTTAATACAGCATCCTGATAATACATAACCATTTGTAAATTGTTTGTTTCTCTCTTCCCATAAATCTCTATCTTATCTTGAAATAAATGATTATAAGTTTCTTCATCAATAATCTCATTATTAAGCATTGTAAGTGCAACAACTCGAGCTCGTTCAATACAAGCATCATAATGATTTACAGGATTATATTTTGTAGGATTTTTTGGAATACCCGCCAATATAATTGCTTCTTCTAAAGTTAAATCACTGGCACTTTTATTAAAATAATAATTACTTGCATTCATGACTCCATAATTTCCAGCACCAAAATTAATTGTATTTAAGTATCCCTCTAAAATCTCATCTTTCTCATAATGGACTTCAAGTTCTAAAGTTAAAAAAGCCTCTTCTATCTTTCTTCGCCATGTTTGATTAAAATCTAAATACATATTCTTAATATATTGTTGACTAATCGTCGATGCTCCTTGCACAATAGAGCCACTTTTAATATTAAGCAGCATAGCTTTAG
>CAQBKK010000034.1:0-2543 GCA_948760655.1 uncultured Bacilli bacterium
AAAATGGTGGGCGCTTAGGGACTCGAACCCCAGACCCTCTGCTTGTAAGGCAGATGCTCTAACCAACTGAGCTAAGCGCCCATGTACTGGACATAATCAACTATAACAAAATAGTTAAATTATGTCAACAAATATTATGAAAAAAATGTAAAAATAATTAAAAAAATTAATTTTTTGTTATTATTTACAGTCGAACCATGATAAAAATTAGTGAATAAGTATTCCCATTTATAAGTCTAACTAAAACATCTTTATTTACATCATACTTTTATTTTGATTATGTATTTTTTTTATTTTGTGTATCGTACTACACAATTACTAAATGCATACAAAATCCATTTCGTATTAATAAAGATTATTACAACTAATTTTTTATCAATATAAAAAGCACTCTAAATAATGACTAGAATGCTTTCTTTTTTATTTATGAATAAGATATTCAACTTTAGGAATACTATTTATTTCTTCATCTATAGATGCTTCTAATATTTTGGAGTCTCCAGATTCAATACTATTACCAATATACCCTATTAAACTTGTTAGTATTTTTCCTTTTTCATCTTTTAAGACTACTTCTATCGTTTTAAGTTCAATGCTTTCTTCTAAGTCATTTATTATTTCTACAGTGTACTTACTTATTCCATTTTCAGTTTTAATATTTGCATTTTCAAAACTTAAACCTTCCACACTTTGATTAGGTATTAATCCAGTATCTGGTTTGGAAAAACTATTTCCTACATTAATGACTACTACTATCAAAAAGGCGAGATATACGGCAATTTCTATTCCTTTCTTTTTTCCTTTTTTAACTAAAACTTTTATACTATTTTTTATTTTTTCCATTTCTCTTCACCTACTTTATTCCTAGAGCTATATATTTTTTTATATCCAGTCCTATAAAATTTGTAAAAATAGGATTTTTTAAAGTTTCTTCAACTGTTTTTATTTCCTCTTCTACTACTATCCTTTTACTTATCCTTTTATTTATTCCTGCTCCAGTAGTTATACTACAATCAATTTGGTAGTCTCCTACTTCTAGTTCGTTTGTATTGCCTATGATTTTTTCCTCAATTCTACAAACGGGTTCTCCCCCACTTAATCCTACCTGATAAAAAGTCGGTAGTAGGTATTCTTCTCCTTTCAAGATGCTCTTTGGTAAATCCAATTCTATGTTGGGTTCTGTTTGATCAATTTTTGTGATTTTAAAGCTACTACTTGCTACTACTTTTCCATTTTCATCTACGCTTCTTGCAAATATAGTAGTGGTCTTTGTTATAGTGATAGTTTCTTTATATACTTCCCAAGTTTCTCCGTAATCTAAACTATATTCATTTTTATATCCACTTGGGTAAGTAATATCCAATCCTTTCCTTGTATTCCAACCAGCATCGCTGATTTCGAACATTGGATTTTGGACTGTTGGATTTTCTATATCAGGTCTTAAATTGATTTCGCTTATTGTTAAATTACTACTTCCAGCATTTATAACAACTTTATATCCATTCTCTGGTATTTTAATGGCATTTACTTGGTTTGTTAATGTAAGACTTACAAGTTCAATATTCTCTTGATTGTATATTTTTAAATAAGAATTATTTGCTGGAATGCTACTCGTAAATACTCTTAGTGTTTTTTCTCTTAATTCTTTTGTTATTGTAAATATTTTGCTTTCATTTTGAGTAATAGTTGTCGTTGTTTTTGCATTATTATCAAATGCCATATTGCCAATATTATCGTTTAATTCTGTTGTTCTATAACTTGTAACATTTGATTCTGTTCCATCTATTTCTATGGCCTTTGCTTTTATAGTCGTTCCTAATTCTACTTCAAATGGTTCATGATAATCTAACCAAGTTTTTCCATCATTTAAACTATATTTTTTTTCTAATGCTGTAGCCAAATAATCGATACCAATAATATATTTTTCTTTAGTAAATTCTATTCCATTATAATTTGGATACACTTTCGTTTCTGTAATTATTGGACTACTGTCTGGATAAATTTCTGAAACAAAAGAAGTGGACATATAGGGAATATACGGACCAAATTTTAATCTTATAGTATTCTCTGGTATTTCAATAAGATTATCTTTCCATTCTAATGATGTTTCTCCCTCTTTCCCTACTGCTATTATTCCATGAGGGAACACTCCATATACAAATGCTTTTTGGTTCCACATACTACTATCTACACTTATATATGTATCTACATTTAGTTGAGGAGTCGAAGTACTTTGATCTCCATCATATGCTTCTGGATTTAAGGCATCATTTGGCAAATTTGAAATATAAGTAGTAATAAGTGAATCATGCCCTTCATAATCTATCCCTCTTGCTTCCAATTGATCTCCTATTTCTAATCTTATTTTCTTATCTTGGTATTCTTGCCATTCTCCTCCATTAATTCGATACATTCTTTCTACATTTGTTTGAAAATAATGAATGGTTAGTTCATTATATCCTTTTTCAACTCCATATTCTGTTAAGGATGGATACACTTTCGTTTCTGTAATTATTGGACTACTGTCTGGATAAATTTCTGAA
>CAQBKK010000034.1:2643-11517 GCA_948760655.1 uncultured Bacilli bacterium
GTCGAAGTACTTTGATCTCCATCATATGCTTCTGGATTTAAGGCATCATTTGGCATATCAATACTTTTCTTACTTATCACTTCAAGTCCACTGTCACTTTTTACACTTTTTGCCCAAATTTCTCCACTTTTTACTTCAAATGGACCTTGATAAATATTCCAAGTTTTTCCTTGATCTAAACTATAATAATTATCTATATCATTTCTTGTTGAATCAAAAATAATATAGTTATCTTGTCCTAATTTTACACCATATTCGGTAAGAACAGGATAGCCTGCTGTTGCATGTATATTGGGTAGTCTTGGAGCATCTAAATCAAGTACATAAATTTTTTCTGCTATTTCCGTTTGATTCCCAGCTTCATCTGTTCCTTTAGCATAAATAGTTAAACTTCCATCTTCATTTTTTAAGTTAAGTACATCATACGAACTTATCTTTAAGTTTTCAGTATAGTTTTGATAGTCTCCTGTTTCTCCTAGTTTGTAATATTTTTCTATACTCTCTTTATAATCAATACTTACTTCGGCTTCTAATCCATAAGTTTCTGTTAATAAATTAATGGTAATGTTTGGAGCTTCTTTATCAATATTTGTAACTTCTACTACTTTTGTAGTAACATGACCAACTTTATCTACAGCATATATTGTATAACTTCCATTTTCACTTACTGTAAAATTATTGTTTACTCTTGTTCCGTTTTCATTAAAATAATTGGCATCTTGCTTTCCAATCGCCCATTTAATTTCTTCTATTCCCTGGTCATCTGTTACAACTGGATAGATGGTTACTTTTTGTTTTAAAGTTTTTAAATCTGCTTTTATTTCTATAACTGGCGATTCTGTATCAATATTTATTATTTTTTTACTTGCTATATCACTTTCTACCCCAGAGATAGTGACTCCTTTCGCATAAACTACAGCATTCTTTTCATTAACTTTAATATTTCCTGTATAAGAAAGCCATCCTGTATCTTGCGTATCAGATACTACTCGATAGTATTTTTGAATTAAAGCTTTATCAAAGCTAATAATTGCCTCTACTTCTGTTGCTACATCCTCTGGATTAATAATAATTTCTGGTGTTGCTGGTTTATAATTTTCCCATCTCATAAAGATATTTTCTATTATATCACTAACTGACATATCTAAGATATAATAATGTTCTGTAAAAATCACACTTTTTCCATTTTCATCTTCTACTTTAATTCCATCTTTTATATCTTTAAGTAACTCTTCTTGGTATTCTGCTTTTATTAATAAAATTCCTTTACTATCGTATGTTTTCCATGTTCCATCTTGTTTATATTTGTATTCTCGATTATTTTCTATAGAAGTTTCAGGATAGTTTAGTTTTAAAAGGATATATTTTCCTTTGTCTATTGTAATATAACTAGGATTCCCTATAATATTATTAATTGTATACTTACTTTCACTTTCCATTCCTAACTTATTTTTACTATATGCTGTTATTTCTGTATTTTCATAAACGTAGAAGGATCCATTGTAATCAAGTAAAGAACCATTCCCTATTTTATATCTTGTTATTTCTGCTGAGTTGTCATAATTTATTTCTATTTTTACTTGATTTGCTTTACTTGTTGGACTAGCAGTAATGATTGGATCACTTATTCCAGTGGTTAAGAAATCAATTCTTTTTTCTGCACTTCCATTTTCACTTGTTGCATAAGCATAAACGGTAGTATTTTCTCTTATTTCAAAACTTCCTGTATATTCTTTCCAGTCTCCATTAAAACCTAATTTGTAATATTTTTGAGTAGCTAATGAATCGTAATTTATGCTAATTATTGTTTTATTTATGAGTTTATTATTTACTTCTGGTGTTGCATTTATACTAACAATTAAGTTTTCCTTTTCTATTGGTGGAATAATTGTTGTAATTGTTTTACTTTCTATAGTACTTCCATATGTATTCGTCCCTTTAGCATAAATTGTTTTACTTTCGGTAATTACTAATTCTTTGGTATATGGATGATAAATGATTCCATCAAAACTATATTCTAATTTATCAAAATCATTTCCCGTTATACTTACTATTACAGAGCTTTGATTACTACTCAAATAGTTGGTTGGATTTGTATCAATTTTAACAAACGGTTTATTGTTTTGTTTGATATTTTCTACAAAGTAATATGTAATATCACTTGTTTTGCCATCATTACTTACATAATATGCTTTGATTAGTTCATTTTTGTTTACTTCAAATCTTCCAATATATTCTCTATAGCTTCCGTTATTTTCACTTACAAATATTTTATCTGCGTTATTTGCTCTAATTGTTATTGTTACTTTATCAGTTAAATTACTTGTATTACTACTTATTACAGGTCCACTTAAATATTCACTTGGTTTACTATCTTCAGTTGGTTTTGTAATTATTGTTCCATCTGGTAAAGTGACTGGTTCATATGTGGTACTACCACCATTTCCTCCTGGCGTTTGTCCGTTGCCACCAAATGTATCCAATATTTCTCCAATAAATACACTATCACTTCCTTTTATGGTTTTGGTGTATAAATATTTTCCATCGCTATCATAGACTTTTTCTTCTTTTGTTGCTCTTGCTTCTATGATAGTATTTTTTCCTACACTAAATGCCCCTTTGTAATCTTGCCACTCTCCATCTCCTATTCGATATTCTTTTTGGAAGCTTTCTTTGTCATAGACGATTTTTACTAATGTCTCCACACCATCTCTCACACTATAACTATCTGGTTCAATACTTACAACCATTTTTCCGTTTGGTGCCATAATTATTGTTTTTCCATTTAAATCATAACGAATATAAATATTTTCTACATCGCTTATTTTTACTAGAACTGATCCTGTATAATCTTGCCAGCTATCATTTTCATATCCAGTGTTGATTTCATTTTTGTTTCCTAGTTTCCATTGCCAGTTTGTCGAATTATCTGGATAAGTTAAATTTATCTTAACCCAACCATCTTCTATTTTTTCTTCTCCTATGGCAACTTTTACTTCTAGTTCTTTCGTAGTAGTTACTTTTACTGATTCATCAGAAGTTGCTGTACATACAATTAAATGATTACCTAATCCTATGGTACTCGTATCTTTATATTCTTTTCCTTCCACAATGCATTCTACTTTTCCACTTTGGCTACCAAAACTAACGAAACTTGGTAAATCATATTTTTCGCCATATTTCATTTCACTTGGTACTTTATCTAGATTTATAATAGGCGTTTCCTTATTGTTATTATTTGAATTATTTGTGCCATTACAGTTTAGATCACATTTTCCATCACCATCTATATCAATAAATATATCTGGTATATTATCTCCATTTGTATCACAGTTTAAGTCGCAAATTCCATCTCCATTTGTATCTTGATTAATTAAGTTTTTTAGCTGATTTTCATTTCCATTGGATCCAATATTTATGTCAGGTTTCTCATCGCCATTTACCTCAATGTTACTATCAGCTTTTCCATCGCCATTTGTATCACAATTATAATCACAAATTCCATCTCCATCTGTATCACAGTTTAAAGTACATTTATTATTACTATTTTGATAAATAAATTTTCTTGTTATTTCTTTTTTATTTCCAACTTTATCTTCTACTTTTATTGTTATTTCATATTCTTTTCCAATTTCTAGATTTTCTAGGATAAAATCTTGTTTTACCTCCTGAAATTTATCGTCTTTTTTATAGTAATATTTTCCTATTCCACTTTCTTTATCTTCAGCTATTATATGTACTTCTGCCAATCCATTTTCTTGGTTTTCAATATTTAAACTTGTAATATTTGGAGATTCATTGTCTACCCATATTTCTTCTATATTGCTTTTCTTTCCACTCGTTTTTTTGTTGCTAACTCCTCTAAATACAACAAAGTATTTTCCAGTTGTTGCTACAGTTATATTTTTTGTTGTTGTAATTTTCCACTCACAATTATCAAAGTTTTTATCACTTACTATACAATATTCATAATATGCTATCCCATTATAACTTATAGCATCTTTTTCTACTTTTACAACTTGTTTCTTTCCCCAATTTTTATTATCTGCTATGATTTTAGGGGCACTTGGTGTATCAATATGAAATAAATGAATCAATTCTTCATTGATTTTATTTCTTATTCCTTCATTTAATGCATAGGTAATTCCCATTGTTGCACATAGCATAAAAAATAAAAGTAACAACAATAAAATTCTTTTTTTCTTATCTTTCTCTTTTTCTTGTTCTATCTCTTGTTTAATTGTTTCTATATTTTTCTTCTTTGGATTATTTTTATTTTTCATATCTTCACCTAAATTTATTATTTCCTATTCTATATTTAGTATATCAAAACCTTTTTTCGTTTTCTATATATTTATTATTTTTAGAAATAACAATTTCTAATATAAAAAAAAATCTATATTATGTAACAGAAAATAGGCGTAGAAATTTTTATTATGTTTTTTTATCTACATATAAACTTCTGAGCATTTAAAAAAAGAGATTTTTTACTTTCTCTTATTTTTTAATACTAACTATTTTTTATAAAATATACTTCATACCAAATTAAAAATACATATATATTATAAATTTTTCGTCCATTATTTTTTATATTTTGATAATGTTCTTCTAATAAATTATTGATATAGGTTTGATCAAAAAACGTACTCACATAATTTCGTTCAAATACTTCTTTTACTTTTTTATAGTATTTTTCTTCTTTTATCCACTTTGAAAATGGTACTGGAAATCCTAATTTTCTTCTTTTCGACCACTCTTCTGGAATACTTTCATTTGCAATGTCTCGAAATAAATATTTGGTTTGTTTATCACGTACTAAGTGTTTGGTAGGAATTTTTTTGGCATAGTTATAAAGAACACTATCTAAAAGAGGTACACGAAGTTCTACACTATTTGCCATCGTCATTTTATCTGCTTTTAATAAAATATCTTGCGGTAACCAAAAGTGCATGTCAATGTACATTTTTTGAGTAATTTCATCACAATTTTTTACTTTTTCATAATAAGGTTTGATAATATCCCCTATCGTCTCTTCATTCCGTAAGTTTTTGGCAAGGATTTCGTTTGCTTCTTTTTCTGTCATAAAGGTACCATGTCCAATGTATCTTTCATAGAAGGGTTTGCCATATAGTTTTAGCGTATTTTGCCCTGGAAAATGTGGTAAAGGGCTTACTATTTTACCAATACATCCGCGTAAAGATAATGGCAATTTATTGTAAATTTTTAAAATGGTTGGAACGTAATACTCGTTGTATCCAGCAAACATTTCGTCGCTTCCTTCTCCTGATAAAACGACTTTTACTTTTTCACTTGCTAATGCAGATAAAAAATATAAAGGTACTGTTGAAAGATTGGCATGGGGTTCGTCTGTATGATACATAATAGTTGGTAAACTATCAAAAAATTCATCACTTGTTATCTTTTTTTGGTAATTTTGTATGTCTAACATTGTGGATAAGTCTTTTGCTAAGTTGGTTTCGTCAAATCCAGG
This sequence comes from uncultured Bacilli bacterium, assembly GCA_948760655.1. The sequence continues at coordinate 8,135 of CAQBKK010000034.1, forward strand.
CATGTCAAATCCTACAGAAAAGGTTTTATCTGGTTTGGCAATACTTACTACATAGGAAGAGTCTACTCCCCCAGATAAATAAGATCCTACTTCGACATCACTTGTTGTTTTATGATATTCTATCGATTCTTCTAAGACATTTTTTAATTCTTTTTTATATGTCTCATAAGGTTTATCGGTTTTCTCATAGTCAATTTTAAAATATTCTTTGGTGGTCATTTTTCCATTTTTGTATTTGAAGTAGTGTCCTGGTTTTAATTTATATACATTTTTAAAGAATGTTTCTTCATGTACAGAGTATTGAAAAATTAAAAACATTTTTAAAGCAGATGTATTCACTTCTTTTTTGAAGTCTGGATATTCTAAAAAAGACTTTATTTCAGAGGCAAATAGAAAAGAAGTTCCCTCTTTATAATAATAGAATGGTTTTATTCCAAAATGGTCTCTTGCTCCCACTAACTCTTTTTTTATTTTATCGTAAATTACAAAGGTAAACATCCCACGTAAACGAGGAAATAATTTTACTCCCCATTCTTCATAGCCATGTAGTAAGACTTCTGTATCGGTTTTTGTTTTGAAAATATGCCCCTTGTTTATTAATTCACCTTTTAATTCTTCATAGTTATAGATTTCTCCATTAAAAATAATAAAACAACTTTTGTCTTCGTTTGTTATTGGTTGGCTCCCTTTTTTTGTTAAATCAATTATGGAAAGTCTTCTATGTCCTAATGCAACTGTGTCATCTGTAAAATAGCCTTCAGCATCTGGTCCACGATGGATAATACGGTCAGCCATTTTCTTTATAATTTCTTTTTTCTCTTTTGCTTTTCTATTGTCTATAAATCCTACAATTCCACACATAATTTACCTCCAATAACTATTTTTGTATTCTTTGTAATAGTGTAACCAACGTTTGTGAAGCATAAGAAATCGCTTAAAATTTTTGTCACAAGGTGCAGCCATAGGCTTTACAACAGATTTCCATAAACGAAGGGCTTCTTTTTTAAATTCTTTGTTTTTTATATATTTTTTTACAATTCCTTTGGGTACAAAAGAAAGAAGAACTTTTTCATTTAAAAAAACATAATCATTTTCATTATTATATAGGCAATCTTCTACAATCGTTTTTACTAAGTTTTTTCCAAGAGCAGACACATAATAACTGCATCTTCCTTGACGGGCATTGATTTCTAATACTTTGAATGTATTGTCGCGAATATCGTATTTCATATCAATTTCTGCAAAGCCACGATAATTAATAGATTCTATAAATTTTTTGATATTCTTTTCCATTTTTCTAATGTCACCATTTGTTGTATTAAAGCCATTGATTAAAACAGCGGCATTTCCGACCATGGATTTTGTTCTTTCTTGTAACCCAATTTGGGCAAAGCTCATAAATTCTACTTTTCCTTTTTGATTTACATAGATAACGGCATCAAAAAGATTGGAATCGTCTCCTGGAATAAATTCTTGGAGGATTAATTTATCGGTATATCCTCCTTTTTTGATTGTATCTATTACCGTAACTAGTTCTTCTTCGCTGTTTACTTTGTAAATTTTATTTTTTCCTTCAAAGTATAAGTGATTGTACATAACGACATTGGCTGGCTTTACAACGATTGGGTAAGTGAAGTATGTAAACTTTTTGTCTTTTTTACAATCATAATACATTGTTTTTGGGAATGTTAAACAAGAGTTTTCATAGGTTTTATAAAATGTTTCTTTATTGGTTAGACTTTTTATTACTTCTACACTCGGATAGTTATATAGGTATTGTTTGCTTAGTTTTTCTTTGTTTCCACTAATAAATTCTGCATAGGTTTCGTTTGTACTTATTAACACTATCTTTTTATCCTTATGTTCTTTGGCAAAGGTATTTAATGTATTAAAAAATACTTCTTGCTCCCATATATTAATATTTTGAATATGTAAAATATCAGAATATTTTGTAAAGGAAAGGCGTTCGTTTCCAATTAGATATGCTTTTTTATGATAAGCTTCGTAACAACATCTTGCCATATAATAAGCATTGGCATCTGTTCCTAGTATTAAGACTTCAAATTCCATAGAACCATCTCCTAATATTTTATTTCTATTTCGTCATTTTCTTCTTTATGTACTCTTGGTACGCGATAGGAAATTCCATTAAATAAGTGGTAAGCGTTTGTATGTAAATTGTTAGTCACTTCTTTTATAGATATAGTATCCCCAAAAATTTCTACTTTATCTTTAATTTTTACATTTTTATCGACAAGTACCATAATCATGTCCATAGAGTCTGCAATAATTTTGTATCTTTTTTTACGTATGGATACAAAGCCAAATTTTTTTGTTACCCCATCGGCATAACCAATGGGAATGGTGGCAATAAAGTCTTCTTCTTTTGCTTTATAGGAGGCGTTGTAGCCTACAAATTCCCCTCTTTCTATTTTTCTAATTGCTATTACTTCTGAATAAAGACGAAAAGCTGTTTTTACTTGTAAATCATTTTCTAAGGTTGTTTTGCTTACATGGTGTTTTTTTAAATAAAGGGTTCTTTTTAGTTTTCTTACTTTTGCTTTTAGGCCTCTTTGTTCTTTTCTGCTACCATTTAAGCCATATAAAACTATACCTAGACGGACGCCATTTACAAATTCTAATTTTTTATGAGTCACTAGGGTTAGACTTCTATCTAAGTGGACAATGGGAATTTCTTTTAATTGGATGTCACTGGTTATTTCTAAAAATTTTTTTAGTTGGGCATCATAATGGTAGTCACTGGTTCCAGCGGTGGCAAAATGACTATAAATTCCTTCTAGGATTAATTTTTCATTTTTTTCGATTATTTTGATTGCTTCATTTGCTTCTTTTTTTGTTTTGATTCCAAGACGGTTCATTCCTGAGTCTATTTTTAAGTGAATATTTATTGGGTAGGCAAGTTCAAGCTTGTTTAAGTTTTTTAGATATTCTAATGATTCTATCGTGAGAGTTACTTTGCTCATGATGGCATCATCTATAAATTCTAAACCAATCGGCTCTAAAATGAGTATAGGAATTTCTGTATTGTATTTTCGAATGTCTTCTGCTTCTTCTAGGGAGGATACAGCTAGGTAGTTAATTCCCCCTTTTATTAAGTTGTTGACTACTTTGATTCCATGATGGTAAGCGTTATTTTTTACTACTCCAAAATAGTAGGTAAATCCATTGTATTTTTTTATTATTTCTTTTGCGTTATTTTCTAGTATATCTCCATCAATTTTGGCATACGTTTTTCTGTACATACGAAATATCCTCCTTATGTATTTCATTATACCTTAAAAATGACAAAAAAGGAAATAAGCAACTCTATTGATAGTGTAACGGAATGTCGGGAAAAAAAAACATATTCCATTTGTTATAAT
>CAQBKK010000035.1 GCA_948760655.1 uncultured Bacilli bacterium
GATATAAGTTCAAACCAAATAAGTCTAGTTTTTGGCATAGTTCTTCTTGTGTATATTTATTAGCTGTTCTATATTTTTTTACATTCTTGCCAATAATATTAGATTTTGAATTAAGTCTTTTGGCTCTCATATACTCTCATTCCTTTCTTTCTATATACATTTTTCCCAATTTTATTATAAAAAAATCATTTTCTTGCACGAATATCGTGCTAAAAGAATTATAGAAGTCAAAAAATGCAAATATCAAAAAACAAATGGAAAATTTTGTAAAAAATATCCGTCATCTTACACATTTCGACAAACTTTTAAAACCAAATGTGCTAATATAAAAAAGTATAAGCACGAAAGATAGTATAAAAAGGGAGGAATAAGACGGATTGCAAATTAAAAAGGTATTCAAAAAGCAAGTTATAAAAAACTAATATTTGTTTTTTGTTATTTTTAAAAGATAATCAAATAAATGAGCTACCTAAATACCAGATTATCTAAAGATAAACGAAACGAGATTATATTTTAGCGTAGTGTTGTTCTATTGCTTATTACTATAATTTCAAAGTAAATACTCTACGCTATGCAAGGAGTATGGGTAGTGAAATTAAAAGAAGAAGTTTTTTTTAATAATTACATAGAAAAAGAAGTCAAATTTACAAGGAGTAATTTTGACTTCTTTTTTATATTGTATATAAAAATTATTCTTCTTTTTAATTGTGGCTGTGATAGTCCACCTCTATTCAATAAAAAACAAAATTGAATGGAGGAAAAAATGAAAGAAAAAAAAGATATATTTGAAGAAAATACAGAATACAAAGACGATATTGTATTTGCTAGATACATAAATTATATGAGAACAGCTTTATTACATAAAAGAATTGATTATTTAAAATATAAGAAGTATTTGCTAGATAAGGAAATATCTATGTCTAATAATGAATGGGAGATTTTGTCTAATACAGATAAATTTGCTTATTCCTTTTTGGGTGAGGAAATCTGTAAAAATGAAGAATTGACAAAGGCAATAAAGAAACTAACTGAAAAGCAGAGAAAAGTAATCATACAGTATTATTATAAAAATAAGAAATTGAAAGAGATAGCAAAAGGAATGAATATAAGTGAAAGTGCAGTAGGAAGATTAAAAACAAAAGCTATTGGAAAGTTAAGAGATTATCTGGAGGTAGAAAATGAGAAATAAAACAAAATTTTATGAGTTGTTGTCAAAAGCTAAAACAGACGAAGTGTCATTGATTTTAGCAATAAATAAAATAATGCCGTTAATTGATAAATATTCTAAAAACGAAAATAGAGAAGTGGATCAAGAACTAAAGAGTTATTTAATTGAATATGCAATAAATGTTATAAAAGATGAAAACTTTGCAGAGAAATTAGCAAAATAAAAAAATTAAAAAATTTTAAAAAAAGGTCAAGTTTTTCATTTTTCAATCGCTGTTAAAGATGAGAGGGCAATAAATAATATTGTTTTTTCTTCAAAAATGAAATTATACAGCACATTGAAAAGTGAATAACAATTCGTTAGATACAGTCCTTTGATTACTTGAGCTAGTAATTTTTATATTACTTAAATATTAGCTTGCAACTAATAAGGCGAAGATGAGTGTAAAAGGAAAGAAACTTTTGTCCAGTCATAGCACGAGCGAGAAAAAACCGTCCCACGCATTGAGGACAAGCCTGTGTAACAGGTAGGGTATGCCGAATACACCTATGAAGATATATGCAAAATATCTGTCTAATGAATGATGATAAAGGTATAAAAATAAATAGATAATAAGAACTCTAAAATTAAGGTATGCAATATCAATATACCTCCAAAACATTTTAGAGTTCTTTTTAACATACGAGAAAGGAAAACCAAACAATGATATTAAGAATTTTACTAATAGATATGTTTATAATTGCTATTTGTATGTATTTATTGCTATTAGGTGCAAGTAAATGCAAAACAGCTGAAGAAATAGAAATGGAAGATAAAGAACAGATGGAACAATTAAAAAATAATTGTAATTGCAGGAGGCAAAAGAATGATAAATAAAATTAGAAGAAATGAAATATATCTTGCTAATTTAGGAAATACAGTAGGAAGTGAGGAAAGAGGAATAAGACCAGTTCTAATTATTCAAAATGATATAGGGAATAAACATAGTCCAACAACAATAATTATTCCAATAACAAGCAGACTAGAAAAACAGAATAGTATTCCTACACATATAAAAATAAAAGCATTTGGCAAAATGAGATGTAAAGCTACCATAATGGCAGAGCAAATAAAAGTGATAGATAAAAGAAGACTTATAAAACGCATAGATATATTGCCACAAAAATATATAAACGCAGTAGATAGAGCTATAAGAATAGCTACTAATTTACAAAAAATAAATTACAAGTCCAATAGGGCTTGTTTTTAATTAGGAGGAAATTTTAATGAAAAAGAATATAAAAAATAAAAAGTACACTATGAAAGAGGCTGTTAGCTACTATATTTTAGGTTATAAAAGGTATGAACAAAATATAAATCAAAATGGATTAGAAGATATACTGAAAGATATAGCAGAAGTAGCACAAGAAAATTTGAATAAAGAAGAAATAACAGGAGTTAATACTGAATTATTAAATAGAATCAACTTTGACTGGCAATTATCTTCAAACGATTTTATTGCGTATGCAGTTTGTATTTTCTATGTATTGATAAATAGAGAAATGCAGATAACAGATGAGAAAATAGTTAAGGAATTTTTAAAACAATTACATTCACACCACCCAAGAAGAATAATGAAAGAGGCAGAAATTATAGCAGAGCAGATATTTCCAGAACTAAAAGAAGATAAACGGAGCTGATGTGAAATGAGTTGTAATTATAAAGTGGAGTGTATTACACCAAAGGAAATATCAGAAGAACAATTACAAAATATTATTTGTTCAAAAATCGCAAATGTGATAATTAGTGAAGAAAAAGAAAATTGCACATTTGTTGAGCAGTCTAAAAAATAATATACTGACTGACAAGAAAGGGTTGATTGAATAATATGATTGTAGAAGTTGTTAAAGAAAACAGAATAAAAAAGTATTCTTCATATCAAGAGATTGACACTTTGGAATTAAGAAAGATAAAAGAATTATTAGACGAAGAAAGTTTAGAATATGTATCTTCTAATGTCAGAAATATATTAAAAATAACAAAAGAAAATTCTAGCGACTGTTTTTCCGTGCAAAAGGGGACAAACAATATAAGAAGTGGATTCCGAGTAATCTTATACATTCGTTTATCAGAGGAGGACGGAGATTTAATTGATGGAGATATAAGTAGAAGTATTAGAAATCAATTATTGCTTTTATTAGACGAATGCAGAAAGAGAGGTTGGAAAGTAGTTGCAATATTTTGTGAGGAGGGAATATCTGGGGCAGACAATAACAGACCAGAGTGGAATAAGTCATTAAAATATTGCGAGTGTAGAAGAACAGAAATAGTTTTATGCAAAAGTCAGTCAAGATTTTCAAGAAGTATGGAAATGATAGAAACTTATTTGCATACAAAATTTATGGAATGGAATATAAGATTTGTTGGTTTGGTAGATAGTGCAGATACAGCAGTAAAAGGAAACAAAAAAGCAAGACAAATAAATGGACTTGTTAATGAATGGCAAGTAGAAGACCAGTCAATAAATACAAGAGAAATATTAAAAAACAAAAAGGAAAATGGTTTATATGCAACAGCGTGGATGCCTTATGGATATATAAAAGATCCAAAGGACAAGTACCACCTAATAATTGAAGATGAGGGAGCAATGGTTGTAAGAAGAATTTTTGACGATTATTTAAAGGGAATGGGTGCAGAGAAAATAGCAACAGCTTTAAATGAAGAAAGAATACTCCCTCCATACGAGCATATGAGAAAAATTGGACTAAAAATAAGATATGATAATGCTAAAAAGATAATAACTTACCAAACTGAAAAAGAAGAAACAATAAAGTCTATATCAGACAAATTTTATATAAATTTTCAAGAAATTATCAATGCGAATACTTTTTTAGAAGATAATGAGAATTTTATAGAAACAAATTCTAAAATAGAAGAACGAATTTTAAAAGAGGGAATATTACTAAAAATTCATCAAAGAAGTATTTGGACAGCAAAAGGAGTAAGAAGTGTTATAAAAAATGAGGCATATACAGGGTGTCTAGTATTAGGAAAATATCATAATAAAAGCTATAAAGATAAAACTAGAGTTGCAGTTTCAAAAGACGAATGGATTAGAGTTCCACATTGCCACGAGCCAATTATAGATAGGAATAAATGGTTAATGGCAAATGATAGATTAGAAAGTAACAACAAAGGCAGAAATAAGCCACAAAAAAATGGAAACCTAATGGAATATAGTAAAAAAGTTTATTGTATGTGTTGTGGTAGAGCTTTTCAAAAATCGGCAGGACTTAAAAATGATAAAAATAATTATTATTTAAGATGTAAAGCAATTCGTTCAAGTGAAACAGGAGCATTTTGTGATAATAGAAAAACTTTAAAAAAGTCAGAATTAGACCAAATATTATTAGAAAAGATAAATGAACAAATAAAAAAATATTATGATTTATCAAAAGTAGAAAAAAACTATTATGAAAATAAAGTAAATGATGATGTTAGTAAAGAATTAGAAATACTAAATTCTGAAAAAAACGAAATTCAAGCTACAATTTATAAAAAAACAGATATGTTGAGCTTACTATATGAAGATAGAACAAATGGAGTTATTACAGCAGACGAATTTATTATGATAAAAAATAAAAATAATGTTGATATAGAAAATTTAAAAGAAAGATTACTAAAAATAGACGAGAAGATATTTCAATTAGAACAAAGAAAAGGCAAAGAATTAAGAAGTAAAGAATTATTTACTAAATATAAAAAGGTAAAAAAAATAGATAGAACAATTATAAACGAATTTGTAGATAAAATATATGTAGGAATATATGACAAAGAAACAGAACAAAGAGAAATAAAAATTGTTTGGAATATAAAAGAATGTTAAAAGATTGGTGGTTTTCTAATTATGATAGTGAAAGTTATAGAAAAAAAAATAAAAAAAGATACTAATATCGAAATAGTAAATGATACATTAGAATTAAAACATATAAAAGAATATATCAATGAAGATGATTTAGAATATGTTTCTCAAAATATTAGAAATTTACTAAAAATAAATAAAATAAACAGTCCGAACTGTTTTGATTTTCAAAAAGTTAAAACAGATAATAGCATAAGAGTAATACTTTATATAAGATTATCAGAGGAGGACGGAGATTTATTAGAGGGAGATGTTAGTAAAAGCATAAAAAATCAACTATTATATTTACTAAATGAATGTAAAAAGAGAGGTTGGAAAGTAGTTGCAATATTTTGCGAAGATGGTATTTCTGGAGGAGATGACAGTAGACCAGAGTGGAATAAGTCATTGAAATATTGTGAATGCAGAAGAACAGAAATAGTTTTATGCAAAAGTCAATCAAGATTTTCAAGAAGTATGGAGATGATAGAAAAATATTTGCATAATAAATTTATGGAGTGGAATATAAGATTTGTAGGGTTAGTAGATAATGCAGACACATCTGTAAAAGGTAATAAAAGAGCTAGACAAGTCAATGGTTTAGTAAATGAATGGAATTTGGAAGACCAATCTATAAATGTAAGAAAAACAGTAAAAGGCAAAAAGGAGAATGGCTTGTATTGTGTTTCAAATTCGCCTTATGGGTATAAGAAAGATCCGAAAGATAAAGAACATTTTATAATAGATATTGAAGCCTCAAAAGTAATAAAAAGAATATTTGAAGAATTTTTAGGTGGTAAAGGCTGTTATGAAATTGCAAAAGGATTAAATAAAGATAAAGTACCTACAAGAATAGAGCATATGAATAGAAACGGAATAAATATAGGTTATTCGCATAAACAAAAAATACTTAATTATAAAACAGAAGAAAATGATACAATAAGAATAATTGCAGAGAAATATAATGCAAATTATGAAGATATTATAAAAAATAATAATTTTTCTAATTACTCATTAGACACAAAAATTGAAAATTTTATAAATGAAAAGCTAGATAAAGGTATAACATTAAAAATTCCTAAAAAACTAATGTGGGAAGATGGACATATTAGAGCTATTTTAAAAAATGAAACTTACACAGGTTATTTAGCATTAGGAAAACACAAAAATAAGAGTTACAAAGATAGAACAAAAGTAGTTATACCAAAAGAAGAATGGATTAGAGTTCCAAACTGTCAAGAGGCAATAATTACAAGAGAACAATGGAAATTAGCAAATGAAAAATTGAAACAAAATCAACAAAAAGTTATATCAACAAGAAGTAATATACCTAATAGATATGTAAAAAAAGTTTACTGTTCGTGTTGTGGTAGGGCTTTCCATACAGGAAAAAGAAATAAGAATAAACCAGAGGAATATCACTTAAATTGTAGAACAGGAAATAAAATAGGATTTTATTGTGATAATAAAAGATATATAGATAGTGAAGAATTGGACAAACTGTTATTAGAAGAAATAAATAAGCAAATAAAAAAGTATTATGACTTTGATAAAATAGAACAGAGTTATAACAATAAAAAATTTGATTCAAAAATAGATAAGGAATTAAAAGCCTTAAATGATAATAAGGCAAATATAGAATATTTAATTAGTAATAAAGCCAATGCACTTAATATATTATATGAAGATAGAAGTAACGGAATAATTACAACAGAAGAATTTATAACATTAAAGAATAAAAATACATTAGATGTAGAAGAATGTAAAAAAGAAATAAATAATATTGAAAATAAAATATTTGAATTAGAAAAAAAGAAAAAAGAAGAAATTAGCCACGAAGAATTATTTGCCAAGTATCAAGAAATTACAGAAATAAATAGAACAATAATAGAACAATTTGTAGATAAAATATATGTAGGCAAATATGACGAAGAAACTAATTTAAGAGAAATAAAAATAAAATGGAATTTGAAAGAAGAATAGTGTAACAGCTATTCTTTTATTCATTTTAAAATAGTAGCAAAATTTGGGATAAGGAATTGAATCAGATCATATAGGATATGCATCTGAGATTGGAGAGGCGATTCCATTTAAGAAAGTAATGATTAATCAGGGCGATATAAATTTATATGAGAATCATTTGATTTCTAATTATTTGCAAGTGGAAGATTATGTTTCTTCATATTTTTCCTTTTTTACTTTTGCAAAAGATGTTGCTAAGAATGAAAATGATAATAGTATTATTTGTTTGTTTAAAATTTATGATATAACATTTTTAATGATGGGAGATGCTTCTTTAGAGGTTGAAAAAAAATTATTAGAAAGATATGATTTGTCCGCCATGTTTTTAAAGCTTGGACATCATGGTTCCAAGACAAGTTCTTCTACACTATTTTTAAAAGAAGTAAATCCTCTTTATGGAATTATTTCGGCGGGAAGAAATAATAGGTACCATCATCCTTCTAGCGAGATTTTAAAAAGGATGGAACAATTCCATATTCAACCATTAAATACACAAGAGTTAGGAACAATAAAAATTAAAATAAATAAAAAGGAGTATCACATTTTTTCTACTTTGACGTAATATATAATACACTGATTGGTGTTTAAATAGATTAGAGGAAGTTTGTTTTTAAAATTTCTTCTTTTTTCATTTTATTTTATAGAAGTTTGTTATTTGGCAAATCTATAGTATAATAAATGTGAGGTGGGAGGAGTAGAAGTATGTATTTAATTTATGGGGAAAGTTTTCGTCTTGTTGAGGAAGAAATTGCCAAAATTATAAAAAAGGAAACAAACATTGTGACAATGGATTTATCTACTACTTCTATTCAGGATGTTCTTACAGAGGCAACGTATGTTTCTTTATTTCAAGAAAAAAAGATTTTGATTGTAAAAAATGCTTATCTTTTTACAAGTGCAAAAACCAAAGAAGAGGATATAGAAATTTTTCTTTCTTATATGGAAAGCCCTTCTTCTTTAACAACTATTATTTTTGTTACTTATGAAAAAATAGATGCTCGAAAAAAAATCACTAAGTCTTTTGAAAAAAAGTATAGAATTATCAATGTAGGGGGGCTATCTCGTAATGATTTGATGAGTAAAGTTCGTGAGTATGTTTTTTCCAATTCGTATAAGATTGATACAGATGCTTTGCAATATATTGTAAATGCTTGTGGTGATAATTATGATTTGATTTATAATGAATTAAATAAATTGTTTTTATTTTATGGAGAACCACAATCAATTCAGCTTGCGGATGTAAAAGAAATTGTTTCAAAATCTTTACAAGATAATAATTTTAAATTTGTAAAAGCCGTTATCGAAAAGGATATGATGAAGTCTTTACGAATTTTAGAAGATTTATATACTTTAAAGGTTGATCCGATTTCATTGCTTTTATTATTGGCTAGGGAATATCGTCTTATTTTTAGTGTTAAACTGCTTAGTAGTTTGGGGTATCCTAAACCCGTTGTTTCTAAAAAAATAGGATTGCAGGATTGGCAGACAGAAAGAGTGCTACGGAACGCTTCTTCGTATTATGAAGATACATTAAAAGAGTATCTTAAGAAATTAGCTATTTTGGATTATCAAATAAAAAAAGGGGAGACTGACAAATTTTTAGCACTTAAGGTTTTTTTGCTTAGTTTGGATTAAAAAAGAAGCTTATTTATCTTAAAGCTTCTTTTATTTTGTCGGTATTTTTGAAGTTTAATTTTGCGATTTCTTCAAGTTTTTCCCATCCAAAGTTAGAAACAATTTCTTTTCCTACTTGATCAACAATTGCATTTGCTCCTTTTGGAATGTCTATTCCTAGTTTTTTTGTTAATTCATCCATTTTTATTAGAAAAATATATCGACTTATAATGCTTGCAGCTGCTACACTTGCACATTTACTTTCTGCTTTTGTAGTGAATGTAATATCAGTTACTTTTTCTGTTGCTTCTAAGATATGTTCAAAGTATTTTCTAGGGTAAACAAATTGGTCTACTACTATTTTAGAATAAGGATATTTTTCTTCTTTATGGGTAATAGCATATAACACTTTGTTATGTAATATAGCTTTTATTTTATTCATGTTAAAGCCTTTTTTTTGATAAGCGTTATAGTCTTTATTGTTTAGTGTAAATGTTACATAAGGAATTTCTTTGATGAGTAGGGGAGCGATTTTTAAAATTTTATCATCTGTTAATTTCTTGGAATCTTTTACTCCTAAATCATTTATAAAATCGATTTTTGATTTATCTACATAGGTTGCTGTTACAATGATAGGGCCAAAGAAATCACCTGTACCTACTTCATCTGAACCAATCGTTGACATACTGTAATAATAATTTAATTCTTCCTTGTATTTTTCTTTTTCTTTTTTTGGCTCGTTAATATCAATGGTACGATTGTTTAATTTTTTCTCCATATCAACCCAAATGTTGGCATCTACATCTGCACTTATTCCTTGAAACATGGCTTTGCCACTTTCATAAAGGGTAATAATTGTATCGGCTTCGTCCGCTTGGAAAATAGCATATGGTGGTGTTTTTTCTCTTTTTGTATCTTTATAATATGCAATCATTTTTTCACGTACATTGTCACTGACTTTGAAAACTATTGTCATCATAATCACCTCAAGAGTATTTTATCAAAATGAATGTATAAAGTCCACGAGGTTTCTTCAAAAAATAGTATCTTTTTTGTAAATTGTATACTATAATTAATGTAAGTTAGGAGAATAAATTTATGTTAAATATTATCGATGCAGTTATTGTATTACTTTTATTAATGGGAGCAGTGATTGGATTTAAGAAAGGCGTTATTAAAAGCGTTGTTTCTTTGGTAGGAACGATTGTTGTTCTTGTTTTGTCCTTTACTTTGAAGAACCCTTTGTCTGTAATTTTGTATACCTATTTTCCCTTTTTTCCTGTAGGAATTGAAGTTATAAATATTTTGATTTACGAATCGATCGCCTTTTTAATTCTTTTTTGTCTTTTATCTACAGTTTTACGCATTGTGATTAAAATATCAGGTATTATTGAAACGTTACTCAAATTCACTATTATATTAGGTATTCCTTCCAAGATTTTAGGGGCTATCTTTGGGTTTTTAGAAATGTATGTATTTACGTTTGCAGTTTTATTTGTTTTAGCACAATTTAATGTAAATAATAGTTGGATTACAGATAGTAAAGTGGCTGATTTTATTTTAGGAAAAACGCCAGTTATTAGCCATGTAATGGAAGATACTTATAGTGGTATTAAAGAGGTTATAGCATTAAATAAGAATTATCAAACTTCTCAAGATAAAGATAAATTAAATCAAGATGGGTTAGATATTTTACTAAAACATAATGTATTAAGTGTAGAAAATGCGAATAAGTTATTAGAGAAGGGAAAATTAAAAATAACGGATGCTAAAAGTATCGTAGACAAATATAAGAAGGAGAGTAAAAATGATTAAACATTTAGAACAAAATGAGAATTTACAAGAATTTGTGAAAAGTGGGGTGTATATCGTTGATTTTTATGCCGATTGGTGTGGACCATGCAAGATGATGGGGTCTGTTTTAGAGGGAATGAATGATGTCAATGTTGTTAAAGTGAATACAGATTTGCATCAAGAATTGTCACGTGAATATGGTGTAATGAGTATTCCTACTCTTGTGTTTTTTAAAGATGGACAGAAGGTAAAACAAGAGGTAGGTTATAAAGATGAGAGTGCAATCCGAAATATATTAAATAGTATTTAAAAAGGTAGCCAGTCGATGGTTACCTTTTGTATTTAGCAATAATTCTCTTGGCGTCTTCTAAGGGCTCGTAGGAAATTGTTGGGTAAAGAGCGTTTGCAAGTTCTAGGTGATTTTTTAATTGTGTAATTCTTGCACGATATAAAAAATCTTTTTCTAACCTATTTTTTACCATACTTGTGGTAAATAAACTATTATATTCGTACGTTTCTTTTGTATATTGTTTTAAATAATTAAGTAATAACATATGATTTTTAATCCCTAATTGCATCCAACCATTTATTTCTAATAAAATATATAAATATTTTGATTTTATTACGTCTTCTAAAATGGCGTGAAAATCATCAAATGTTCCTAATTTTATACATCTATTTTTTATTAATTCACAGATGGTATAAATATCAAAAATTCTTTCATTAGGTTTGATTTTATTTTGCAGAGTGGTGCTATTTTTATGTCTATAATAAAAATATAGAACTTCATTTGTACAAATCGTTTCTTTTGCTTTTGTTAGAATTGGGTATATAAATGCGGCGTCTTCAAAGATTACTCCTTCTGGAAATCTTTCGTTTTCTATTAAAGAATGTGCATATAGTTTATTACATGCAGAGCCACTTTTGCTGAATAAATATTCTTTAACGCGTTGTGCTAGTTAAATTATAAAAATAGAAAAATCATTCAAAATATGAT
>CAQBKK010000036.1 GCA_948760655.1 uncultured Bacilli bacterium
CTAGAGTTACATGAAAAATGTTAGATAACATAGTTAAACTTTTTATATCAGGATAGCTTTTATTTGTCTCCCAATTCGATATTGTTTGTCTTGAAACAAATACCTTTAATGCTAATTCATCTTGCGAAATATTTTGTTTTGCTCTATGCGTTTTTATTTTTTCTCCAACATTCATTTTGCACCTCCAATTACATTTTATAGAAGAATAATATTTTTGTCTGTCAAAAGTCTTTGACATCAAGTTATTAGTAATGAATCGTAGTAAATATTCTCCTTAATTATAACAAAAAAATAACAAATCATAAGCACAATTTGATTTATAAATTGACTATCTAAGTTTTGTCCATACTAAATTTATATAAATATTATATCATGACTAAAATCACGCAAATATGCATTTTTCTAAGATTTTCGTATATTATAGTAATATATATGATAAAATGAATTTGTTAATTTATTTTGAATGTTGTATTATCTTAATATTTTTGTTGAACATGCAGTTAGATAGATTCTTTGAACTCTGTAATTTGCCATTCTCACTTAAACTCTTGGTAAATAATTTAACATAAAAAATAAGATATAAATATTAAATTATTTACATCTTAAAGTATACTTGCTATGTAATGATTCAAATGATAAAACAATATTTGAAAATGGTCTAAAAAATCAGGTATCTAACATGACTTAATTAAACCTTACACCTCCAAATATAATGGTAAGGTGAAACGAAGTCATAGGAAAGATAATAAACGGTTTTATTTGTCTCATCGCTTTTATTCCTTAGGAGATGCCAAAATAATCAGTTGAAAGTTTACTTAAAAGAATACAATAAATTTCCTATGCAACCTCTCAATTGGTGATGAATATTTTAATTTGCTAAAATAATCTTATCGTTGGTTTCTCGTTACTTTGTAACTTTTATTTTACAAAACTACAATTCTTTTTTTTCCATAGATTTGAATTTCTTCTTTTATTATGTTATTCTTTATTAAGAAGAGATAAACAACTTGCCCCCCGTTTATAGAAAAATTATTTAATTCATAGCAATTTAATTTAGTTACATTTTTTGCTATTAAAAATGAATGTTTACCATCGAGGCATCCAATATCACAAGCCTCTATTTTTTATCTTTAAATTTTTTTTATTTCGTTATCATTTCAATACACTACCCATACATATTTATATATATCATTTTCCTCCAAAATTATGTAACAATACTAATTATAAGAAAAAATCTAAAAAACAAAATTCTTCCAATGCCCTATACATTGGGACTTTTTAAAATTTTATCACTAAGAGTAATCAGATGATTAATAACCCAACATCCTAAAATAGTATCTGGTTTAAGTTCTGGAGTAACAGTAAATGTATTTGTACTTGTTTTTTTTGCTTTTCCAATAATTGCTTTCGTTACAATCTCTTTAAAATTAGCCATTTTCCTATAACCCTCCTCTAATTTAATGTATGCACATAGCTCCAATTTGTGACCCAAAGTTGCATAAATAACCCCCTTATGCTATAGTAGGTAACAATGAAAAGAGGAGATTTTTTATGAACAATCAATTTATATGGAAAGGAAAGAAAGAAAAAGGAAAATAAATTTCTAAAAACAAGAATTTATCTTGTTGGATTAAGTGCTTTAAGTGTAATGCTACTATCAAGTTGTAAAAACAAAGATACACGAATAAATAATATTGATGATTACTATATACTTCGAATTGCTGATGAAAATGGCACAAAAAATAATATCATTTACATAATACATGGCATATCCATAACTAATACTAACGACTGGTGGTGTATAGATGGAAAAATTCGTTTCTATAGCGAAAAATATTATGAAAAGGGGACAAACTCATCTCTTCAAGATTTTTCTCCCATTCAACTGATTCCCTATACTAACGTTTTAAAAAAAGACACCTATTATAAATCGAATGTAGAAAATAATGAAGAAAATCAAGCATTTATAGCACACGCTTTAGAAAACTTTGCTTTTGCGACACACGTAACGTATACATATAAAGAAAAAACTTACGAATACCATTGCGACGTCTATGAAATCGAAAATCAATTAACAGATGAAAAGCGTTTCGTAATGGGTTATCCATTAATTGAAGGAGAAACCAACCCTACTCAAATTTACGATGCACTAAACGCAAGTTTTATTTATTTACAAACAAGTGAATTTGCAACAAAGATACCAAGTGAACTAGATAGTATGAATACGTTTACTTTAAAAGAAGGACACACAATTTTAGAAAATATTACGACATTTGAAAAGAATGCAACTACCAGAACTCAAAAACTAGAAAATAATGAATAATCAACAAAATTATAATATTTTATGTTATTATCTTAATAGGAGATGAAAAAATGGATTGTTTATTTTGTAAAATAATAAAAGGAGAAATACCCGCCTATAAAATATATGAAGATGATGTTGTTATTGCTTTTTTAGATATAAATCCAAGGGATAATGGTCATACTCTAGTAGTTCCAAAAAAACATTTTGAAACGTTATTTGAAATGGAAGAAAGCACACTACTACATATAAACCAAATTGTAAAAAAGTTAGTTCCAGAATTACAAGAAAAATTAGGAGCCACTAGCTTTCATATCAACAACAATTATTTAGACAATATAGTAAATCATTACCATGTACATATTGTACCAAATTTTAAAAAACCAGTAGAAGAAATTTACAACATTTTAAAACAGTAACCAAAAGTTACTGTTTTTTTATTCATACCAACTATTTTCAATATTTATATTACTACTTTGTGGCATAGGATCTGGTAAATTTAATTTTGTAAGAAGTGGCACTTTAAAAGCACTACCAAACACCAAAGCTGTTCCTGGATGCAATGTTTTTATTTTTTCAATATCTTGATTGGTCAAATTACTTGAAATCGAAACAACAATATTCAAATCTTCTGGATGAAACAATCTAAAAATCAAAAAGTTGGAACATTGTGATAAACACGTTGTCGATAGTTCACTAGGTCTTTGAGTAATAAAACCTAAAATCAAACCATACTTTCTTCCTTCCTTTGTAATGCGATCAAATATATTATAACCAATCACATTTATATCATTATCATTTTGAACATAACGATGTGCCTCTTCTATAATAATATGAATTGGAAAACTTGCTCTTATCTTTAAAGAAGTAGCAAATTCAAAAAATAATTTCATATAAAGTTTTGTAAGAACTTTAGCAAATCTTTCATCTATATAATTAAAATTCATATTTAAAAGTTGGGCATATTCATTATCATTCGTTAAGAACATACTTTTAACAAATTGTTCTTTCTCAATATAACTTCCACTATACTCAAAATAAATTCGATCTGTGCTATTCAAAATAGAATGCATTCTAACTCGTAAATCATTTGCTTTTTCATACAAATTTGCATTATGAAGCATACCTTCACTCATCAAAGCAAACTCTAACGCATTATACAAATCTTCTAAAGAATAAACAAGTTCTGTTTGATCAACCTCAAATGTTTCCAAAGTAGTAAATCCATTTAAAAATTCAATAACAAACTGCAAAGCTCCCATTTTACCATTTTGATCAATATTTAAACATTGTTTTAATGTCCTTGTATATCCTGGTTGAACAATCGCACTTTCTAAATTAAGATTTGTTGTATGAAACTTATTCAATGTAGAAATAATTAAATCACTAAGTTGGGTAGAAGATTTACCACTTCCAATAATATCTAATAAACTCTTAGCAATAATAGAATTTTTATACTTATTGGCTTTTTCTCCTGCTCCTTTAAAAATGGCAACATATTGTAATGTTTTTTCTAAAATAGGTAGCAATGTATAATCATTAACATTTAAAAGCAATGCTAAATCATCCACTTCTAAAAAATAAGCTGGAATGCGAACTATTTCTGTTGTGGCTTCATCTATATCTGTTCTAGTTGTATAATATTTTACATTGATACCCTGTAAACTATCAATTTTAGATAAAGCAGTGTGATACTCTCCATATACATCAAAAATAACCATATGAGCATTTTTGGGCATTTTATTATTATAATAAAACATATTTTGGACAAGACTAGCCACTCCACACGACTTTCCACACCCAGAATTTCCAATAATAGCAAAATGTTGGGTTAAAAAATCATTCATTTGAGCAGTTACTTTAAATCCATCATATAAAGAAGAAGAACCAATTAAAATATTTTCAGATGCCATATAATCTTGTGAACCTATAATAAGCTCTAATTCTTGTTTATACACAATTCTACAAATACTAGAAATATTAGGATAACGAACAACGCCCGAAATAAAAGTATTATCTTTTATTTCTCCTAAAAGTAAAATATTTATTTCTGAAGCATCCATTCCTATAATTTCTCCAACAATTTTAGAGCCAGTAGAAGAATCCGAACCATTATCTTCAAAAATAACATGAAAATTAATTACATTCGCTTGAATGATTTTTTTTAAATTTTCTACTTTCACAATTTTTTCATCTACTTTTAATATTCTTCCAAACATAAACTAGTCACCCTATTCTTCTAATAGGATACCATAAAAAAAATAAAAAAGGAAGTTTTAACACTCCCTCTTTCAAAGTAATTTTATTTTTTTTCTAATTTTATTTAGTATAAACAAATTTCCACTATATTTAAAGCAGAAAAAAAGAAGGTTCATCCTCCCTTTTAATATACTCCGAATCCGCTAAATCCTGCAAAAATAATAGCCAATAAGATAAATAATACAATAATAATTAATGCACTATTAATTCCTTGATTATTATTACAGTTCTCTGGATTCTTTTTACAGCAGTTCATTAACTGGACACCTCCTTAAATTTTTTTAAAGACTAAATGAAAGCCCCTACGATAATAATTAATAAAATAAAAAGTACAAGTATAATAGCTGGTCCTAAACCATTATTTCCACAACATTGACTCATAATCTTCTATCCTCCTTTATTTGTCTTTTCACTTATATTGTATGGTAAGTTTAAGAGTTGGTGAGTGTTCTTCTTGTATTTTTTTCGTATTTTGTTTATAATAAAGATTGTTTAGGAGGATATAAATGAAGAAAAAAATAATGATACTTGGAATATGCACCTTAATGGCATGTAGTTGTGGAAAGACGATTCCAAAACTTGAAAATGGTAGTGAAGCAATTGTAACGTTTGAAAATGGAGATAAAATTAGTGTAGAAGATTTATACAATGATTTAAAAAATAATTATGCACTTGAGTCTTTAATTAATTTAGTAGATAAAAAAATACTAGAAGATAAATATAAAGATAACATAAATAGTGCAAATGAATATGCAGATGCTACAATGAAATCTTTAGAAGAAAATTATGGAGATGACTTATTAAATGCAATTCAAACTTATACATCATTTACAACAATAGAAGCTTATAAAAATTACGTATATATTAGTTATTTACAAAATGAAGCTATAGAAGACTATGCTAAAAATCAAATCACAGAAAAAGAATTAAAAAACTATTATGAAAAAAATGTATATGGAGATGTTTTAGTAAATCACATTCTAATCACTCCTGCTGTTAAAGATGATGCAACAGAAGACGAAAAGAAAACTTTAGAAGAGGAAGCAAAAAATAAAATTAATACAATTATTGCCAAATTAAAAGAAAGCGATAATAAAAAAGAAACTTTCACTGCATTAGCTAAAGAATATTCAGAAGATGCATCAACAAAAGAAGATGGTGGGTCTCTTGGATATATCAACGAAGGTACACTATCAAGTAATTATGATGAAATTTTAAAATATGCGTTTAAACTAAAAGACGGAGAATTTTCTACAGAAATTATTACTACTCAATTAGGATACCATGTAATCTATCGTGAAGCATCTAAAGAAAAAGCCAGTTATGAAGAAGTAGTAGATACAATTCGCACTACTCTTGCAAATGAATTGCAAACAAGTGATGCAACAATTAGAACAAAAGCCCTACAGGATTTAAGAAAAGAATATGGCATGGATATTGTCGATTCTGAAGTACAAAGCCAATATGCTAAATACATTCAAAATGCTCTTGCTCAAGCAAATCAAAGTACGACAAATTAAAAAATATCATTTATTTGATATTTTTTTATTCCTATTTTTTGAACGATTCAACTCTTTCAAAAAAATAGTATCTGAAACAAGCTGAATTCCAAATCTTTCTATTTTTAAATTTTTTGCCATTCGTAACTTCATACTTTTACGTAAATGACTCCTTTGTTTTCCAACAATTAAATAATCGGTTTTTATAGTCACTTGATCTTCTATAGAAGCTCCGATATTACATAAATATTGTATAGCCTCTCTTCGAGTAATTCCCTCCAATGTTCCTGTTATTACTACATGTTTATGATAAAAAATACTCTTAGAATCTTCTTGAGAAAAAGTAGCTGTAATATTTCTGGCACTAGTCGGTTCATAAGAAAAAGAAGCATAAAATCTAGCAAAGGTTCCAAATTGATTTAATAGTTCCTCTTGTAATTTATAAAATACTGCTAAAGTCATTTTTACATCCTTTAAAGTGCGATGACTTCCTGAAGTATCATCACCAAGTTTATGATGATACAAATCTTTAAGCAACCTCCTACTTAAACGCAAAGTATCAACAAAATCATTTATAAGTGGCTACTGAAAGTATCGAATAGAAGCATCATAAATTAAATTCACATCAAAATGAACGTTATGCCCAACTAAAACAGCATCATGAACAAAATAAAAAACTTTGGAAGCACTTCTTCTATAGAAGGAGCATCTAAAACCATTTCATTAGTAATACCAGTCAAATTAGTAATAAAAGAAGAAATAGAAACCTTTGGTTTTACAAGCATTTCAAAACAATCAACTACTGTATCATCCACTATCTTTAAAGCACCGATTTCTATGATTTCATCTGATTTAGAATCAAGTCCTGTCGTTTCTAAATCAAAAACAACAAAAGACCTCGGTATTTCTAAAATACTTCTTCCCTTTTGTACCCGACTTAAATTTCTCATCATTTCTTGATTCATAATATGTCTACTCTCCTCTAAGTTGTTTTACATTTTCCATGATTTGATCCACTTCATAATAAGAAAAACCCTTATTCATAAGTCTACCTTTTATTTGATAAAAAAGTTCTTGACCTACATACTTACAAGAATACTTACGATAAAGCCTCTCTGCTTCTTTTCTTAAAGCATCATAATTATGAGGAAAATCCAAAGTATCCAAAATTTTTATTGCATCCGCCTTATTATATCCTTCATTCATACAGGCATATAATACTTTTTCATGAATTTTACGTATTCCATCCTTGTGATTTGTACTTATTTTCTTTTCCAAAAATTTTTCTAATTTTTTATGCCATACTTCATTTGGTACTTGTTGAATAACTTCTTCGATTTCTTCTTCCAAAAATTCTAGATCCAATAATTTTCTTTTAATCTTTTGAGGTCCGTTATTTGTTAAATTGACTTGATCATTAACAAAAGCATGTAAATAATTTTTTTTATCAATTAATTTTTTTTCTTCCAAGAGAGAAATAGTATTTTCAATTTCTCCATTAACAAATTTATTCTTCTTCAAATAATCTTTAATTTCTTTTTTACAACGATTCTTATTCGTTATATAAGAAATGGCCTTATAGTAACAAATTAATTTTCGATTTTCTTTTACAAGTTTTCCATATTCTTTTTCAGTAATCTCTTTTTTTAAAAGCAAATCATACTTTAAAATAAGATCATCAAACAAAACTAAATCTTCTTTAAAATCATAAAATGAAATTTGGTAACTATTATTTTTTATTTTTTTATAACTTTTAATTTTCATATTTGCATTATAACACTATTTTCTAACTAAAAAGAAAAAATTAGTGAAATTACGCTAATTTTTTTTCTTTCTTTTCCTTTTTCTTAACAATTACACCATTAGCTACTCGTTCCATCTCACATATATCTTGAGAAACTAAAGCCTGATCAATTAAATAAATATAACAATGTAAATAAAATTTTTTATCTAAATCTGTAATTCTTCCAAAAACAATTTCCATTTTCTCTTTTAAATCCAACAAATGTTTTCTTAATTCAAAAATCCTAATTTGTTGTTTAACCAGAAATTCCTGACATTTTTCCAAATTTGATTCTAAATGTAAAGTACAACGATAAATATCTTTTACACAAGAATCTTCATTATTCAATCGAATAGTTTCAATAACAGATGGCTCTATATTATTTTTTTCATTGATACTTCCTTTTAACACTTCACAGCTTTCTTGTAAATCAGACAAATCATCATCAAAAGAATCCATATTCAAAAACACTTCTGCTTGCAATAAAGATGTATTTGCTTTTCTTAAAACAAAAGAATGTAAAGAAGATATATTTTGATCCACAATTTCACGAATAACAGAAAAATCATTCGCTATTCTATCAAATAATGGCATACGTTGTCTGCCAACCATAGCATCTAATGATTTAAAATCATAATAATCTCCTTTATTTTCAAGAAGAACTGGAATACCTACTTCTTCTATATTCTTTTTACCAGCTTTATATTCTTCTATAGATTCTACTTTTTCTTTCAAGATAACAGAATGATTTAAATAAGAAATCATTTGTTTTTGATAATCTTTTTTAGATTTTTCTCCTTCTTGAAGGAAAACACTTGTACTTTCTCCTAAAAAATATAAGATTCTAATATTAATTTTACATAATTGAGTAATAACTGTATCTATTCCATCAGGTCCATATTCTTTGTTTGCATTTAAAAAATTAATCATTGTTAAAAGTTGATTCCAAGAAATTGAATTATTATTATAATATAAATCTGCTAAGACTGCTAAAACTCTATCTTGCATTTGTCGCATATAAACTTGCTTAATTTGTTTTCTTTTCATACAAAAACACCCCTCTTTTAAATATGACGTATATTATAACACAAAATCAATAAAAGTCAAATATTTATAAAAAAGCACCCTTAGGTACTTTCATTTTCTTTATAATTTTTACAGCAAACATCTAAATCTTGCAATAAATAATCAATTTCGTTGATATTAGGAGTTCTCACACCACTCGCAAATTTATGACCTCCACCATGGTATTTTTCAGCAATCTCATTAATAATTGGACCACGACTTCTAATGTTTACTTTATACATTTCATTTTTCTCATCATGCGTAACAAATACCCAAACAAGTACATCCTTAATATAATTAAAATCATTAATCATATTAGAAGGTGTAGAAACGTCAACTTCATATTCTTGAATAACTTCTGGGCTTATTTTAATATAGGCTAATCCATTCGCAGTAAATGTTAAGTTTTGACTCAAATAACCATGAAACTTAATCTCATTTATAGGACGCTCATACAAAACATCATAAAGATGCACAAAATCTAAATTCTGTTCTTCAATCAGCTTTGAAACAACCTGAAACGTTTTAGCTGTCGTATAAGCAAGCAAGAATCGATCACTATCGGAAACTATTCCTAAAAACAAATTACTAGCAACATTTTTATCCATTTTTAAATTGGTAGCAAAAATAAGTTCTGCAATTAACTGACAAGCACTAGATGCTGTATCATCAACAATTTCTAATGCACAAATCTTTTCCCCATGAGGATGATGATCAATCTTTATTATTTCTTTATAAGACAAATCTTGAATGCCATCCACACGCTCAATTGTTGGTACATCAGTAATAATGAGTAGTGTATCCTTTATTCCATCAAACTCTGCCTTATCAAGTAAACCATAATTTTTAAAACGAGAGACACTGGCACCGACCGCCAAAACTTTTTTATTAGGGAATGTTAACTTTATAGAATCTCGAAGTGCTATCTGACTCGCAACGGCATCTGGATCAGGTCCCACATGTCTTGCAACTACAATTGTGTCATATTGTTTAATTTTTTTATATATTTTTTTGTGGACACCATTCACCATATTCTTTCTCCTAACTAATTAGATTATACGTATCAAGTGCAATCATTAACTCTTCATTGGTTGGTACAACATAAACAGGAACTTTTGAATCACTTGTAGAAACAATTCCTTCTTGTACATCCATATAGGATGCATATTTCATATTTTCTTCTTTATCTAGAATAATACCTAAAGAAGATAATTTAGAAACAATTGCCTCTCTAAATTCACGGGCATTTTCTCCTAAACCTGCTGTAAACACCAAAGCATCTACGCATCCATCTAATTTTACAAAATACTTAGCAATATAACCTACAATGCGTTCAACATACATATCATTTGCTAAAATACATTGTTCGTCTCCTTCATTCATTCCTACTTCTATATCTCTATGATCAGCAAACTTTTCGCTAATTCCAAGTAATCCACTTTGCTTATTTAAAATGGTATCTACTTCTGCTAACGTTTTACCACTCTTATTCATGTAAAATGGAATCACAGAGTAATCAATATCTCCAGAACGAGTTCCCATCATAATTCCAGAATTGGGACTAAATCCCATCGTTGTATCAATACTTTTACTATCCTTTATACAACAAATACTTCCCCCACTTCCAATATGACAATTAATTAAATTGACACTATCTTTATGAAGAAGTTCTTGCATTCTTTTAGTAATATACTTATGACTTGTACCATGAAATCCATACTTACGAATGCCATACTCTTTGTACCAACTATAAGGCACAGAATAAAGGTAGGCAAGCTCTTCCATTGTTTGATGAAAAGATGTATCAAATACACCTACCATTGGTGTCGTAGGCATTGCAGCTTGAAAAGCTCGAATACAAGAAAGCATGGCTGGATTATGCAAAGGTGCCAAATCATTAAATTTCTCGCATTCTGCTAAAACTTCTTCTGTTATTAAAACCGAATCTTTAAATTTATCTCCACCATGTACTAAACGATGTCCTACCCCATCAATCTCATCTAATGAAGTTATAATATGGTTAGCAAATAACTCTTCTTGTAAATACTTAATAGCATCTGAATGATCCTTTAAATCTACTTCTCTTTTCGTTTTAGAGCCATTCATCTTAATACTATAGAAACTTCCACTCATTCCTATTTTTTCAAAATAACCACTAATTAGTTCGTTTTCACTAGGAAGCTCTATACAATTAAATTTTAAAGAAGAACTTCCTGCATTTACTGTTAAAATTTTCAAAATATTCACCTCTACTAATCATTATACAAAAAAAAAAATATTTTTACCATGATTAAGTGCAATAAAATGAACAAAATCAAAGTAAAAAATATTTAATTATCCTATCAAAAAGTAAGGGCGAACACTTCTTGAAAAATCAGAATGCCAATTTCCAGCAAATCCTCTTGTCGCATAACTAATAGAAGCAAATCCAGTAGAGGAGTA
>CAQBKK010000037.1 GCA_948760655.1 uncultured Bacilli bacterium
GCACCAGAGAAGAATCTGCTCGAACTTTTATAGTTAGAGCTTAATGATAAATATCAATTCTAGAAATGGAATTGATTTTTTGTTTTGTAAGAAAGCGAGGAGATTCTTAAAATGGTAACAATAAAGAATGAAAAAATCGAAATGGAAGAAGCACTAAAAAATAAGATTGAGTTTATTTGTAGTTTTTGTGGTACTACACCTACTATTTATAATGGAAATATAAAACAAATCTCTCATACATAGAACCTCATAGGGTTATTATTAAAGGTATTACTTTTCTTGTATTTAGCTATTCTAAAACTATTCTCGAAATATAGGATGCTTAGAGATTTTGTCAAAACAAAAACTAATCTAATTTGAAGATATAAATTGAATTATGGTATAATGCATCTTGGAGGTAGCATAGTATGAAAACGCTTATGATTGATATGGATAATGTAATTACAAATAATCAGTTTACATTTTTTTTAGAAGAATTTCTAAATAAGAAATTAGATTTTAATGCCCTTAATGTAAAATATAGACAAGAAGTAATTGAAGGACGAGAAGAAGAGTTTAGAGGTATTTATGAATATAAAAACTTATATGAAAATGCACCTCTATTAGAAGGGTGTTATGAATCTTTAAAAAAATTAAATGATAAATATGATATATATATTGTCACTTCCTATATTTGGGGTAACGACATTATTAATCCTGCTGAAAATCTTAAAAATAAATTTAATTATTTGAAAGAAAAATTGCCTTTTATTAATCCAAATAATTATATGTTTGTTCAAAATAAAAAAATGATTCACTTTGATATAAGTATAGATGATAGACTATCAGGATTAGAAAATGCTGACTTAAAAATATTATTTAATTCTTGGAGTAATAAATCTATTTCAGAAAGTGATTTAAAAAAAGATAATATTATACGAGTAAATAATTGGAGTGAAATTGAAAGTTTATTGTTAGAAAAATTACAATGATTGAAGACAAAGGAGTATTTTGTATGAGAAAAATAACTATATCAGATTTACAAATGTTAATAAAAAGAATTGATCATAAAAATAATTCTATAGATAAATATTTTTATAAACTAACTGAAGAAGTAGGGGAATTAGCACAATCTATTAGAAAAGACAAACGTTTATATGATAGTAGCTCAATTAAAGGAACTATTGAGGAAGAATTGTATGATGTACTTTATTATGTTATCTGTTTAGCAAATATGTATGATATAAATTTAGAAGAATGTATGTTTCTTAAAGAAAAACTCAATGCAGAAAAATATAATAGGAAAAGTATTTTTGATAGTGAAAGTATTGAATAAATGTTGTTTATTACTTCTCCATAGTAGTATTTAATAACCTTTTGTTTTCTTTTGATATATATTTTTAGCTATATTTAATTTCAATATAGTATTTTTTTGAAGATTGCATATAATATTTAAAAATATTGACGTACGTTATAATATTAGCGAGGTGATAGTATGAGTACTATTAATATTACAAATGCAAGACAAAATTTATTTCAGCTTGTTTCAGAAGTAAATATTGGTTTTAATCCAATTACTATTGTAAATAATAAAGGAAAAAATGCTGTATTAATATCCGAAGATGAATGGAAAAATATTGAAGAAACTTTATATCTTTCAAGTATTCCTGGTATGGTTGATACTATTAATGAAATAAGAAAAAAAGAAAATTGGGAAGATGCTTCAGAGTATGGCGTAAATGAAGAATGGTAGTTATATAATTAAATTTTCTAAACAGGAAGAAAAAGATAAGAAGAAATTAAAAAATTCAGGATTAGATAAAACTTGTAAAACCATTTTAAATTTTATGAAAAACGACCCTTTCTGTTACCCTCCTTCTTATGAAAAATTATGTGGAGAACTAAGCGGATTATATTCTAGAAGAATAAAATGACAGCACCGAATAGTTTATGAAGTATTAGAAGAAAAAAATGAAATTCATATAATTAGAATGTGGGCTTCATTATGAGAATTTATAATAAAAATTTTGATAAGTTTTATGATTAGTGCAAATCTCCAACTAAATACAAAATAATTTGTTTTTGACTCTGTCAGTTCCATCAGATTTAAGGATAACTCGAACTTCGAGTTGAAAAGCGAAACGACTTCCAAAACAGTCGTTTTTGTATTAGTATAAATATGTTAAGGAAGCTTAAGTCATTAAATGCGTTAGATGGATTTTTTATATTACAGTTATAAATAAAACAATACCTCTTTTTAATTATTTGTAATTGGAATTAAAGTTTTTTCCCATTTATTTAAAATCTTATTTAATTCATTATTTGGTAACTTATTGTATTTTACTCGTGCTTGGATAATATGTTTGTCTCTCACTTCTATAGTTACGAGAGATTTATCTAATTCTGATTTTTTTCTCATAAAATAAATTTGACTTTCATTATTAGAAACCATTTCACAATAAGTACGAACACAATTTTTTTGCTGTCTACTTTCTTCTACTAAATCTTGTATGGAAGATGCTGGATAAATAACATATGTTTCATCTTCATATTTATTAAGTGAAAGAACAACAGATAAACTTTTTATTTTCTCATCTATTATAGGATCATTGATAACTTCTATTTGGTTATATAATTCATCGTGTGCCTCTCTAAAATTATTTGGATATAAAATGTTTTTATCTTTTACATCTAACTTTAATTCTTTAGCCATACTTATATAATCAAAATACTCACTAATATAATGTGATGATAAATTATTTTTTTCTAAACACTTTTTCACTAGTATTAAATCTACATTTGTATTTTCTAAAATATTAATATTCCAATAATATCTACTAAAATATTTTAGTAATTCTATATCAGTTGTAGGATAGAATTGTAATATTTTTAATTCTTTATAAGATATATTATTCTCACTCATAAATGGTAAAAATCTTTTATCAACTCCAAATATTTCTTTGAAATTTTTACCACTTGTAAACCAATTGGGAACATTCCAAGCCAGATTATATAACTTGTAATTCATCAAATATTCAAATGCTTTGTAATATAGTGGATTCATTATCAGTTGGGAAATATTAAATATATGTTCTTCTTTTAAATAACTACTTAACTCCCATATTCTACTATACTTATAAATTGTATTTTTTAAATCCATAAGATTATCTGTATAAATATAACCATTACAGACTGTCAATTGCAAATCTTCATAGACCTTATACAGATTAGAGTTTTCTATATTTTCTTCTTCCCAATTTATATTTTCACTATAAGTATCTAAATCTTTAAATGAAGTAAATATTTTTGTTTCTAAATTTGTTACACCCTCTTTTTCTATATGATAAGAACTTGTTGTATTTATGTATATTTTACTACTTTTATAGGGCAGTAAAGATAATGGGTTATAATAAGTTATTTCTTCCGTTAAACTATATAGATACGTTTCATTATCAACAATCTCAAAAACAAAATAATAACAAGTAGCATCTAAATCATATCTCTTAGATGCCATTTTTTTATCTATAATTTTAATATCTATATCATGCTCTAATATATCATCTTTCGTATATTGTTTGTGTTTTATATCACATTTCTTACAATAATTATTTTTATCTAATTCTTCTGTACATTTTCCACAATAAAACTTGTTTGTACTTTCTTCATATATAACTCTATTATTAGAAGTATCTATAATAAATTTCTTAATATTTTCTGGAATATCCTCTTCCCTTTTCCAATAAGGAATATCACGATTAATCGTAGTAAAATTGTCGTTAAATTTTAGTTGAAACATATTGTCACCTTCTAGTCCTTATATACTTTTTTTCTTATAACCAAAAAAATAGGTCTATGCCTATTCTCCGTCATCTAAAACTTCTGTTGTTCCCACTTTTGTAGGTGCATCATTCATAAATATTACATTTGTATTATCTTCTATTGGCTGGCTTGTTACATTTATGGGAGTTTCTATTAGTGGTGGATTTGGATTTTCCATTTGGCTCGCCATTGGTTCTTGGGAATTTGCAGAAGAATTCGTAGTCGTTTGTGTCCATTCTTGGTTTTCTAGTGAATCACTTCTTTTTATTTTTGTTCCTTTTTCACTTGTATCTACAAGATACCCTATTAAAGCAAAAATTAGTATTAATGAAATGATTAAAAACCAAAAGTAATTGTTTGCTAGAAAATCGATAAAAGTTTGCATAAAATTTCCTCCTTATTACAATTTATGTTTCTTTTTCTTTATTATGAAATTGTTAAATTTTGTCCAACTGGTTGAATTTGAATGTAGGTGTTTCCATCATTTACTAGAAGTTGGTTACCATTTTTTAACTTATAGATTGTTTTTCCTGTACGTGTTTTCTTTTCCCAAGTAATTGGAATCGCATATCCTTCAGATATATAATACCCTTCCCCATTTCCTATGTTGTTTATCTCTTGTCTTCCTTTTTCATCTCCACTGATGGTGGTGTTTTTTACTTGGTATGTAATTATGTTTTTAGCGGTGTATTGAAAGTTTTTTTCATAATCCATATGTGGGGCATTGTTTACCAAACGTTTGTAGTTTAAGTTTTCTTTGTCGTATTCATAAGATGTAGTCATACTTCCAGAGTATTTTATTACTACTTGACTTGCAGGAATTGCCCCTTCCATATCCTTTATGTTTATGGAATCAATACTATAGTTTAGGAGAGGGGATTGGGCAGTTTGTTTTTTTAATCCTAGAGCTTGTATTCCTTCTTTTATTTTTTCCATACTTGAAAATGCTGTATGTTCCGTTGCTATGTTTAGCGTAGTATCTTTCCAAAAGTATTTGGTGCCATAGCTCATTCCGTCTATGTGATCTATTCCTAATTTTTTCATATCGTCCATGGCATATTTGCTATATCCCCAATGAACATAAACGGCATCACTTTCGGCGACATAATCTAAGTAATAATGTCTAGCACTTCTAATGCTTCCTATTTTTTCGGTGGTTGCATCTTTATATAAAGCCAGCAAACGAGTGAGACCACCTTCCACAATCATTTCATAAATCATGTATGCCTCTTGTAATCCAGCATGGTATTTTCTTGCTTGATTGTGGTTATTAATCATGATGGCAATGGGTCTAGTGGTACTTTCTAAATCAAGGATTTTAAGAATTGGTTCTTCTACTTCCATAATAGTAGGAGGTTCCAGTGGAACATGTTCCGTTTCAGATTGTTTAAAAATACGGGGAAATGTTAGAAATGCTCCTCCTAGTACTATACTTCCTAAAATTATTATTAAACCTATTTTTGCCTTTTTAGTAAGACGAATCCTTTTTTTCATATGACCACCTATATATTTTTATTATAACCTACTCTTTTTTGATGGTTACACGTATTTTCTTGCTTCACGCATTTCATCTTTTTTCTTTATGGATGCACGCTTATCATACATTTTTTTACCTTTTGCTATACCGATTAAAAGTTTTGCTATGCCATGTTTTATGTATAGTTTTAAGGGTATGATACTATAGCCATCTTTTTCTACTACTTCTTTTAGTTTTTTAATTTCTTTTTTATGAAGTAATAGTTTTCTTGTACGCACTTCTTCATGGTTAAATCTGTTGCCGCTTTCGTATTTTGCAATATACATATTTAGAATATAGGCTTCATTGTTTTTTATAATGACATAACTATCTTTTAGTTGTGCAGAACCAGAACGAATGCTTTTTATTTCTGTTCCCACTAGTTCTATACCTGCTTCTATTTCTGTTTCGATAAAGTAATCAAAGTAGGCTTTTTTATTCTTGATTTCCATCTTGTAGACTCTCTTTCTGTTCACTTACAATTTCAAAATCAATCATAGCGGTTTCCTTTGAAGCAGATATTACTTTTACGCGAATGGCATCTCCAATTCGATATTGGATTTTGGTATTGGTTCCAATTAGAGCTAATTTTTCTGGAATGTAGTTATAAAAATCTCCTTTTAATGTACTTACGTGCACTAGACCTTCTACCATATTGGGAAGTTCCACAAAGAACCCAAAGTTTGTTACTGTAGTAATCATTCCTTCATAAATTTCACCAATATGGCTTTCCATATATTCTGCCATTTTCATGTCTAACACATCGCGTTCGGCGTTTACACTTCCAACTTCTTTTTCACTGGAATGCTCTGCGATTTCTACTAAAGCACTTTCATAGTAACCGATGGTAGACATTGATAAATCTTTTTCAATTAAGTATTTTTTTAAAAGACGATGTACAGTAAGGTCTGGGAAACGTCTTATTGGACTTGTGAAGTGGGTATAGGCTTTGCTCCCTAAGCCAAAGTGGCCAATATTGTCTTTGGCGTATTCTGCTTTTTTCATACTTCGAAGTAGCATACTAGATAAAATCTCAAATTCTTTCTTTTCAGAAAGTTCAGAAAGTAATTTTTGCATAGTAACTGGTGTTAATTCTGTCACTTTTGTTTGTAATTCGTAACCGAGAAGTTTTACTAAGTTTACGAAATCATCTATTTTTTCATTATTTGGTGTACCATGCACACGGTAGATAAATGGTAAATCCATATTGTAGATATGACTTGCTACTGTTTCATTTGCTGCTATCATAAAGTCTTCGATTAGTTTTTCGCCATCTTCTCTTTCTCTTTTTATGATATTAATAGCACGACCACTTTCATCTTGAATTACTTCTGCCTCGTCTAGGTCAAAATCTATATAGCCACGAGATTCTTTTTCTTTTCTTAGGATGTGGGCAAGTTCGTTCATTTTCTTTAGAGTTGGTGCATATTCTTCATATCCATCCGCTATCTTGTCACGCATAATTATATCGTTTACTGCCTCATAAGTCATTTTTTTACGACTTTTTATGTAACTTGGGAAAATGTCATAGTTTACAACTTTTCCTCTTTTATCTATTTTCATGACACAACTCATAGTTAGTCTTATTACCCCTTCATTTAAAGAGCATATTCCGTTTGATAATTTATGAGGAATCATCGGAATTACAGTGTCAGCTAGATAACTAGAAGTTCCTCTTTCATATGCAGCATCGCCAAGAGCGGTGTTTTCTTTTACGTAATTTGATACATCTGCAATGTGAACTCCTAAAACATATAAATCCTGTTCCATTGTTAGACTGATGGCATCATCAATATCTTTTGTGTGTGCTCCATCAATTGTAAATATTTCTTGGTCTGTTAAGTCTGTACGATCTACTAAATCTACATGTTCTACTTCGGTCGGAATATCTTCTAATTCTTTTAGAACACTTTCATTAAATTCGGTTTCTATTCCATACTTATAGGCAATGGATAAAATATCTACCCCAGGGTCATCTTTGTGTCCTAAAATACGCACAACTTCTGCTAAATATTTTCTAGGTCCTAATTCTTTTATTAGTTTAATTACCACTTTATGTCCTGGAACACAATGTGTTAAACTTTCTTTTTTTAAGACTAAATCAATATTTTTTTTATCATCGTCTAAATCAATATACATTTTGTTGTCTTTTACTACTACGACTCCGACCATGTCATTAATTTCTCTTTTTACGACTTTTAAAATACGCCCTTCTTTTTTTACTCCATTTCGAATAATTTCCGCCATAACGAAATCGTCGTGAATTGCACCATTTAAGTTGTCGCTTGCAATATATAAGTCTTCTTCTTTTTCTAGTATAACAAAACCATAACCTTTTTTATTTACGGTTAGTCTTCCTATTTTAATACCTGGACAATTTTTGAGTAGTAGATATTTTTCTTTTTTTGTTCTATAGACTATAAATTCCTCTACGAGTTCTTCTAGTGTATCTTGTAAATCATGGAATTCTTCTGAGGTTTTGTATCCTAATAAATCGTTTATTTCCATGATTTCTTTTGCTTCGTGTATTCCTTCTAATAAGTTTATTATTTCTTCTTTCATTTTTTCCTCCTAACCCTGTATTTTACAAGTTTTTACGTTGTCTATCCATTTTACACTTATCGTATATTTGGATGCATATTCTCCGTTACTTGGATTTTTTATTGTATCTTCAATTAATCCCTCTTTAATAAGTTCTACCACCTTTATAGTGCAATCGTTTCTATTTTTGCATTCTTTTCTTTTTTCTTCTTCCCAGTTGGTTTCCACATAAATACATGCTGCATCTTGTAATTTATTTTTAAATGCTTCATAATCAGAATCATTTTGGCTACTTAAAATACCACTCATATTTACAACAATAACAATTCCTAATAGTACCATTATTCCTATTGTTACAATCAATTCTATTAAGGTAAAACCTTTTTTATCTTTTATCATGTTATCACCAATCTTATTTTTATTATACCCCAATAAATAAAAAAAAAAAAGCAAGGAAACACTTGCTTTACTACTAACTAAAGTTTTTTTCTTCTATTTTTAAATTGTATAAAATCTAAAAGAAGTAAACTTACTATGATTAGAATATTAAAGAATGCTATAATTCCTCTTCCATGTTCTATGAGTAAGAAATGCCCTAAAAATGGAATTCTTTTTTCCATTACCCCAATTAAATTGGCAGTGATTAGTCTCCCTTCAACGTTTACAAAATTGTTATCTCCTTTGGTTTCTAAATAAATTTCTCCTGTAATTGTATCACTTGTTTTATTTCTACTCTATGTATTAAAGTCATTCCATTGGATATTTCTGCATTCGATACATAGAAATAATATCTCATCTCCTTCTTTTATTTCTTTAATATCTTTTTTCTATTATGATAACATCATAAATTTTTAAAATTGGAGACATACTTTCAGATACAATATGGTAAAGAGTTCTGTTTGTATGTTATATTTTGGCAGGAAATAAAACTAGAAAATAAAAACTACAAATGGATATTAGAAAAAAGTTTAAGAATACTAAGGTAATTGTTTTCCATTTCTTAATTTTTTAGAGTTTTTATTCAATAGTGTAACAATAATTTGATTTTCTTCTTCCTTCTTATTTATATCCTCTCCATGTAAAAGTTCTAAAATCGTTACATCTAATATTTTAGATAAGTATTCTAGTAAACTAATATCTGACCCCCTGACCCCTTTCCACAACGACTTACAGCTCTATCGGTAATTTTGAGTTCTGTTGCTAAGTCTTTTTGGGTTAAATTTCTTTCTTTTCTTTTTCTTGCAATAAATTTTCCAATATTTTTTTAATTCATTTGTATCACCTACAAAAATTGTATAGAAATGAAAAAAAGAAAGCAACAAAGTCTTCCTTGAGTTTTTTTCTATTTTTTTAATTATAAGCATTTTAAGATGTCCTAACTTTTATAATGATGAGTACAATTTTAACTATTCGTGTTTGTTTGAAAGCAAGAAAAAAGCAAGTACGAAACTTACTTAATAAATAATATAAAAGATATTATAAAGAAAACAATTCCTAATGCTAATGTAATTCTACTAATTAGAAGTTCAAGACCACGTTCTTTGGTATTTTGAAATAAGCTTTCGTTTCCACCACTAATGATTTGACTTGCTCCATCAGCACGATTTGATTGTAATAATACAATAGCAATTAATAAAATTGATACAACTAATAAAATATTTTCTAACATGCTTTCACATCCATTCGCTACTTAATTTAACATATTTCTTTTAAAAAGGCAAGAAAACTATAGGTAACTTGCTAGAATCTCATAGATTTCTTCTCTTCCTTTTTTGGTTATGGTTGAAAATGGAATAAATACTTCACTTTCACTTAAATTTAATGTATCTCTAATTAATTTGTCTTGTTTTATACGATTATTTTTTGTTACCTTGTCATATTTTGTTGCCACAATTGTTATTTTTAAATTGTAATATTTTAAAAAGTTATACATTAATACATCATCTTCACTTGGTTTATGACGATAATCTACTAATAAAAAGACATGTTTTAGTTCACTTCTATTTTTTAGATATTCTTCTATCATCATTCCCATTTTTTTATTGGTTGTTTTATCTACTTTGGCATATCCATATCCTGGAACATCAATTAGATAAAATTTTTCATTTACAAAATAGAAATTTAAAGTTTGGGTTTTTCCTGGTTTTGCACTAGTTCTAGCAAAATTCTTGCGATTAATTAGTGTATTTATAAAACTTGATTTTCCCACATTACTTCTTCCCACAAGTAAAAATTCTGGTAAACTATCTGTTGGATATTGGCTTTGCCTTACTGCAATATTTTTTAATTCTACTGTATCGATTTTCATAGAAATCACCTACGTTTATTATAGCGTATCTATATATTTTTTGCAAATTAGAGGATTTATCTATTAAAAATGCGTCATACATTATATTACTATTATTTTGCTTGTTCATGATTTTAATCAAAATTTAGTTTTGAGCAAGTTTCTCTTTTACTTTTATTTCTTATTTCTTTCTAAAGTTGGTGAATTTTGATTAGGATATCCCAAATGGAAATCCCGTTTTTGCAAATAGGTAACAACAAAGGTACACTTTGTTGGAAATAGTATTGTAAAATATGATAATAAAAAATCAAGAGTAAAATGAACTCACTTTGTTCGCTCTTGATTTTTTATTATCATATCCTTCATGTTTAATTCTTCAATTGGAATGTGATGAAGATTTAATAAATCTAAAATATAATCTCCAAGTTCATCTTCTAAAAGTTGTAATGGCGTTTTATATCCTTTTTTAGGTCTAGGATAATTGTTTAGTCTATTAATAATATCTAGTATATCATCAGCAGATAGTAAACTTATGTCATACCCTTTTTCAATTAACCATCTAAGTAAGATGTGATTATTTTCAATATGTGGCTTTTCATAAGGAGCATATGTATGAGTATAGTGAACTTCCATTCGTTTATTTAAGCCTTCATGAATTGAACTTTCCAATAACTCAAAATCTAAAAACTCAACACCATTATCGGGGATAGATTTTCTAAAGATAACATAAAAATAAGAATCTAGTTTATCTTCTAAATCATCTAATATTTTTCCAATCTCTTCTTGAGTTTTTTGTTTAATTTTAAAACCTAACATTAAAGAAAAACAAGGAATCAATAATAGTGAATAATAGTTCACCACCTTTGATACCTTCAACTGTATCTAATTCTACAATACCAAGAGGTCTATTATCTCTTTCTTCTTTAGATAAGT
>CAQBKK010000038.1 GCA_948760655.1 uncultured Bacilli bacterium
ATGCATTATAGTCCCACTCGCCTCTTGTTCCATTCGTACAATCTACATTTGTTTTATAGTATCCTCTTGCTGGAATGTTTGTTTCTTTCTTGTCATCTACTACTACACTTAACATTTTAATGTCATATCCAAAATCTGGGATAGTCCCTTTTAACACATTAAATTCTTTTTCTTCTTCATACAAGGCATAGGTTCTATATAAAGTGATAGCTCCTAGTATTGCTAGTATTCCTACAATAGAACCTATAATCATTTTCTTTTGTTTTTTGTTTTTATGAAACCTTTCTAAACCTTCTGGGTTTCCTTTACTTAATAGACCCCCCCCCAGAAGACTTTTTCTGGTTGGGAGGTTTTTTCTCATTTTTTTCATTTCTTTTCCTCCTCTATTATAGTTATTATTTTAAAATACTTTTTTCTTTTTGACAAGTTCTTCTTTGCTTTTATTAAAAACTATTTTTTTACCTTTCTCATAACCAAACCCAAAATTTAATCTAGTTAAATAAGATTAACAAAATAAGAATATCTTTTTTGTATTATTTGAGTCAAACCCTCAATTCCTAAATTTACTTTAGAAAAAAATTAAAAAACGCTTAACCAAAAACGTAAATTGGCTAAACGATTTTTTTATAAACTTTTAAAATAAACTCAATTGACTTGTTTCAGGCATTCCTTCGAATATTCCTAGTGTTCGCATTTTTTCAATAGTAGATTGATTTACTTTTCCACGATTTGAAAAGTCTTCTATGCTATAAAATTGTTTTTCTTGGCGTTCTTCCATAATCTTTGTAGCTACAGCATCACCTAGTCCATCTAAACTACTAAATGGCATAATAAGAGCATTTTCATCTTCTACCATTACAAAGTTATCTCCTTCACTTTTCTTTATATCAATCATTTTAAATTTCACCCCTCTGGCTGTTGCTTCTAAAGCGAGTTTAAGGGTTTCAAGTAAAGATTGGTCTTTGTTGGTAGCATCGTAACCTTTGCTTTGAATTTCGAGCATTTTGGCTTTTATAGCATCGTATCCTTTTACCATACATTCACAGTCGAAATCTGTAAATCTTGTCGAAAAGTAGGTACAATAATAAACAAGAGGTTTATGTACTTTATACCAAGCAATACGAAAAGCACTTGTTACATAAGCAGCGGCATGAGCCTTTGGAAACATGTATTTTATTTTTTGACATGATGTAATATACCAATCGGGAATGTTATACTCTTTTAACGTTTCTACAAATCCTGCCCAGGTTTCTGGATCTTTCCCTGCTTTTCCTTTACGAACAAACTCCATAATTTTAAATGCTTTAATAGCAGGAACGCCTTTATTCATTAACTCAACCATAATGTCATCACGACATCCGATAACATCCTTAAACGGACAGATATTCTTTTGAATTAGCTCTTGGGCATTACCAAGCCACACATCTGTTCCGTGAGCAAGACCTGATATTTTAACGAGTTCGGCAAAAGTTGTTGGTTTTGCATCTTTAACAAGTTGAATGGTAAATGGGGTTCCAAATTCTGGTACTCCTAATGTCCCTGTATCACACATAATTTCATCTTTTGTTACTCCTAAAGATTTTGTCCCTGTAAATAATGCCATTGTTTCTTTATCATCAAGAGGTACTTCTGTAACATCGTCTCCTGTTAAATCTTGAATCATACGTAATTGTGTTGGATCCGTATGTCCTAAAATATCTAATTTTAACACATCTGCATCGATAGCATGGTAATCAAAATGAGTGGTTCGCCATGCACTTGTTGGATCTTCTGCTGGAAATTGGAAAGGTGTAAAATCTGAAACTTCCATATAATCTGGAATAACAACGATACCTCCTGGGTGTTGTCCTGTTGTTCTTTTTACTCCTGTACATCCTTTGGCTAAACGTTCTGTTTCAATATTGCGTAGGATGATTCCTTTTTCCTCACAGTAACCTTTTACATATCCATAGGCGGTTTTTTCTGCTACTGTACCAATGGTTCCCGCACGATATACATTATCAACCCCAAACAATACTTTGGTATATTCATGGGCACTTGCTTGATTTAAATCGGAGAAGTTAAGATCAATATCAGGAACTTTGTCAGCGTTGAATCCTAAGAATGTTGCAAATGGAATATCATGTCCATCTTTAGCCATTTTTTTCTTGCAATTTGGGCACTTCTTATCTGGCAAATCAAAACCACAAGAATAACGAATACCCAAAGCTTTTCCTTCTTCATCTTCAAAAATACTAGTTTTACACTTTGGACAACGATAATGTGCAGGCATACTGTTTACCTCTGTAATTCCCATCATATTCGCAACAAATGAAGACCCGACACTACCTCGAGATCCGACTAGGAAACCTTCATCATTGGAGTGCTTTACAAGCTTTTGAGCAATTAAGTAAATAACATCATAATTAGCACCTATGATTCCTCCTAATTTTTTATAGGCTAGTTTATCAATTTCTTCTTCGGTTTTCTCTTTGGTATCTTCTTCACTTAAATGTTTCTTCACCATATCTTTTACAGCTACTTTTCCTTCATTAATCGTTTTATGAATCAATTGGAATGCTTCTTTTTCCCCTTCTATTTCTTCTTTACAGGCGTTAATTATAGCATCACCATACAATTCTTTTGCTAGACGTTCTTCAATATTTAAAGGCAAAGGATTTCCATATAATTCATCTGCTTTATTATAAACAAGCTCTGTCATCGTTTCTACGGAATGAGGAATACGAGGAGCAAATGGATTAGGGGTTTCAATAATAACTTCAATCTCTTCTACTTCTTTAGCAATCTTATTTGGATTCTCTATAATAATCTCTTTTCTCTCTTCTTCACTTAAAAAAGCAAAATCTTCCATCATTTCTTCGGTTGTTTTTAAATATTGATTCGGTACTTCTAACCCTTTTCTTTTTAATGGGTGAAGTTTTCCATTGAACTTTTGATTAATAATAATTTCTCGATAGATTTTATCTTCCTTTTTTAGATTATGGACATCCCCTGTTGCTACAACTGGTTTTCCAGCTTCTTTTGCCACTCTAATAATTCGTTTTAAATACTCCTCTGCTTGCGTAATCGTTTGAAATCTAGCTTCTGCTCCAATAAGATGAGAAAATGCACTAATCGGTTGGACTTCAATATAATCATAAAAATTCATCATATTTACAAGTTCTTCGTCTTCTAAACCTTTGGCTTTTTCAAAAACTTCTCCATTGATGCATCCAGACCCAATGAGTAATCCTTCTCTTAGTTCATTTATGTCTTTTCGAGGAATTTTTGGTTGTTCATTTTTATATAAATATTTGGTATTTGCTATGGATATTATTTTAAATAAATTCTTTAATCCTGGACGATTTTTGGCAATCAAAGTAGCGTGGAAAGGAAATGCAAAACGAACTAAAGATTCCCTATCAATGTTGTTTAATAAGTCATCTGTTGTACTAATATTTTGATCATAAAGGGCTTTGGCCATTTTATAAAACGCAAGCGCTGTTCCCTCCGCATCATAATCTGCTCTATGGTGTTTATCTTCATCCCAAGGAACATCTAATTTTTTCGTTAAAGTTTGAAGTTTATGATTTGGCCATTCTGGATGAAGCATACGTGCAATACTCATTGTATCCAATACCGTTTTATCAAATTCTTCCAATCCATATTTGTTACATGCTGCTTTCATAAATGAAATATCAAATTTTGCATTATGAGCAACAAGAGGAAAATCTTCACACCATTTTAAAAAACGTTTTGTTACATTTTCCTCTTCGTCACAACCATGCAACATTTCATCAGTAATAAAAGTAAGTTCTGTAATTTTTTTAGGAATGGGGCGATGAGGATCAATTAATTCATCAAAACGATCTATGATTTTTCCGTTTGTTATTTTTACTGCACCAATTTCAATCATTTGATCTGATCCAGCATAAAATCCTGTTGTTTCTGTATCGAAGACAATAAAGGTATCTTCAAGCAAATTATAGGTACGATTATTGAATATAATATCTATATCATCATTTACGATATTCATCTCTGCACCATACAGTACTTTAAAACGATTGTTTCCCTCACGCCCTTTGTTATAGTCACATACAGCATGATAAAGATCTGGAAATGCTTGAACACAGTTATGATCGGTTACGGCAATTGCTTTTTGTCCTATATTGATAGCATGTTTTACTAAAGTTTTGGCATCAATCACGCCATCCATAGCACTCATCATGGTATGGGTATGTAATTCTACTCGTGGAGAATTCGTTTGTTCATGTACGACTTCTTCTTTACTATCTATTTTTTCATAATTTCTTATTTTTAAAACTAAATCTTTACTATAAGAATCAAATTCGACATTTCCTTTTATACGATACCATGAACCTTCTTTAAAATCTTTTAATGTAGCCTTATAATCCTCTTTTTCCTTTTTAAATATTTTGGCAAGTAAACTATTTGTTTTATCACTAATTTTTAAAGTAATAATATTAATTTTTTCATGTTCCATAGTATCTATACCAAAAACATAAGCTTCTACAATAATATTTTTTAAATCACCCATGATATTATTAATGGAGGTAACTTCCCCTTCTATCGGTTTTACTTGGACTTCTTTTTTTTCTTCTATTTCTTTTATAACAGGAATTTCACTTGTACGACTTTTTTCAATATCTTTTTTTACTTCTTCATGAAGTTCTTCATTCAAAATACTTGTAAGTTCATATTCTCCTAGTCCATAGGTATATAATTTACTAGCTATTCCTTTGGCTTCTTTTTTTACTTCTACTTCTTCTAATTTTGTGCTTACTTCTAATGTAATAATTTCATCTTCTATAGTTACTAAAGCATCTTTTAAATTAATAAGAGAAGGCCTTTTATCCGTTAATTCTAGGATGAATTCTTTTAAATATTCCAAAACATTTTCTGGCGTTATGGTGTTACAAATAAGACGAATTGTACAATTTTTTTCTTTATTTATTTTTCCAGATGCTGCTAAAAATAATTCTTTTGCTACTTTTACTGGTAAAACTTTTTCTAAATGGATATAGACTTCAAAACTTTCTTTTTGTTTTAAATAAATTACTTTTTCTACACTCGCTCCTTTAAAAAAACTTTCTACTGGTTCAAATGAAATACTTTTAAAGAAACGTTTTAATTCTTCTGTCATTTTTCCTCCTACTTCTTAATTATATTATTTATGTTTATTTGGTACTTGTCAAATCTTCTTGTGACACGACCTTGCATTTCTACAATATCCTTATTTTTTAAATTGTCTATCAAGCGAATTTGACGAGCAAAGATAACAAAGCTACAAACTCCTGTTTCATCACTTGCTTCTATAAATGCCATCTCTTCTCCTGTTTTAGTTTTTGTTCTTTTTATATTTTCGATGAGTACTACAGAACGAATATATTTATCAAAAAATTTTTCTATATTTTCTAATTTCATAATATTTTCTCCTGTGTATATACTAGTTGGATGATTGGTAATATAAAATCCATAACTTTCTAATTCTAACTGCTCTTCATTTTCCTCCGACTCGTATTCTTTTAATATAGGTTTTAATAGTAAAGGAGAATCTACATTAGAAGCCAATTTGGCATAATTTAAAACGGCATCTAAATTTCGTTTTAAAGTTGTTTTTCCTCCAAAGGACGAAAATACCCCAGCATGAATGAGAATCGTTAGAATTCGTTCATTCAAATTTTGATTGTACATTCTTTTGACAAAATCTAAAAAATCTGTAAATTGCCCATTTTTTCTTCGTTCCTCTAAAATACTTTCAACTACTATTGTACTAAGTCCTTTGATTATAGACAATGGTAATATTAGGGTATTTCCTTTTATTACATATTCTTTTTCACTTACATTAATAGTTGGATGTTTAATTTGCAACGCATTTACTTTGGCTTCTTTTAAATATTCTTTTGTTTTTATTTCACTTCCAATACTCATATTTAAAAGATTGGTTACAAAGAATGTTGGAAATTTCACTTTCAAAAAAGCCATCTGATACCCAATTAAGGCATACGCAACAGAATGCGATTTATTAAATCCATATCCTGCAAATTTTAATATTAGAGCAAAGAGTTCTTCGCAGGTTCTCTTTTCATATCCATTTTTTGTTGCTCTACTTACAAATCTTTCTCTTTCATTTTCTATTACTTCTCGTTTTTTCTTACTCATTGCTCTTCTTACTAAATCGGCTTCGGCATAAGAATAGCTTGCAACTTCTACAAGTATTTGCATGACTTGTTCTTGATAAACAATGATACCTTCAGTTTCTTTTAAAATAGGTTCAAGTTCAGGGAGTAAGTATTCTACTTTTTCTTTTCCTTCGATTCGTTTTATAAACGA
Organism: uncultured Bacilli bacterium; assembly: GCA_948760655.1. The sequence continues at coordinate 6,334 of CAQBKK010000038.1, forward strand.
ATTTATGTTATCCATAGGTCCTGGACGATATAGAGCAATAGAAGCTACAATATCACTAAATTTTCTAGGTTTTAATTTTTCTAAAAAAGAACGCATTCCACTACTTTCAAATTGAAAAATACCTGTTGTATCTCCTCTTGTAAATAAATCCAATACCTTTTTATCGTTTAGATTGATTTTATTAAGATTTATATTTTTTTGAGTTTCCTTTTTTATAAGTTCCAAAATATTTGCAATCATGGTCAAGTTTTTAATGGCTAATAAATCCATTTTAAGTAGTCCTAATTCTTCTAAATATTCCATAGTAATTCCAGTAAGAGTTGTTTTTTCCATTTTCATAATGGGAATCACTTCATCTAAGTTTACTTTAGATATGACTACTCCAGCAGCATGAGTGGAAATGTTTTTCTTTATTCCTTCTAATTTTAAAGCTATCTTATATATCTTTTGCAACATTTTACTTTTTAAAAGTAATTGTTTTACGCGTTCATTTTCCAAGTTTTCTCGTAAATTTTTAGTAGAACTTATTTCTTTAATTAAAACTTCAAAATCTTTGTTTGTATATTCTAGAATTCTGGCAATTTCACGAAGAACTAATTTACTTTTTAAAGTAGCAAACGTCATAATAGAGGCAACTTTTGTTTCTCCATAACGTTCTCTTATATAATCAATTACTTGTCCTCTTTTTGTATTTTCAAAATCAATATCAATATCGGGCATAGTAATTCGTTCTGGATTTAGGAAGCGTTCAAAAAGTAAATTGTATTCTAAAGGATCGATATCTGTAATTCCAAGCGTAAAGCATACTAAAGATCCAGCGGCACTTCCCCTTCCAGGGCCAACAAAGACACCATTTTTTTTGGCATATAAAACATAGTCATAGACAATTAATATATAATCTACAAATCCCATATTCTTGATAACGTTTAATTCGTATTCTAAACGAGTTTGGTACTCTTTTGTAATTTTCCCTTCTAACCTTTTATTCAACCCTTTTTGTGTCAAATTTTTTAAATAAAGAAAGGAATCTTCTATTTTAGAATCATAAATAGGAATATAATTTTCATTTTTAGGAATTTCGAGATGTATATTATTTGCTAATTCTTTAGTAGTTAGAGCATCACTTTCAGAAATTTCTTCTCTATAATAGTTTTTTTCGTAATTTTCTAGTGTATAATCATTGATTTTTTTATCTTCTGAAATCATCTTTAAATAATCTAAACAAATTGTATCTTCTTTTTTTAAGGAACGAATATTGTTTACATACACAATATTTTTCGTTTTTAAACACGCATGCGTTTTTTCATATTCATTTTGGTATCCTACATAGGTTTCCTTAAAAATTGCAGAAATTTCTTCTAATAAATCCATGAATTCAAAAGGAATTACTACTATACAATTTTTATTGTATATCTCTAAATCAACCAAACAAATACTACGTTCTGATTTTAATGTATTTATTTTTAATAAATTTTGATACCCTTCATAATTTTTAGCATATAAGTATATTATTTTTTCATTTAAAGGAATTTCTAAACCAATGATAGGATGTATATCGTTCTTTTTACATTTGTTGTAAAACTCCATAACCCCATACAAATAGTCATCTACTATCGCACAAGAGGAAATATTTTTTTCTTTTAAAAAAGAGATTAAATCATCTATTTTTATAGTACTTTTTAGCAAGCTATAATCAGTGGTTACTTTTAGTGGTATGTACATAATGCATCTCCCCCATGGTATATTTATTATAACACATAGCTCTTTGTTTGTTTCACTATTTTTACAATGTCAAGGTATCATTCCTACTTATTATTTTTTTCTTTTTCTACTCCTTTCTATAAGAATTATATCCTTTATTTTTTTTGAATTTCTAAACGACAAAAAGTTAAATTGACAAATCCTTTATTTTTCTATACAATAAGATAGACTTTTTACTTACAACTTAACTTTGTATTCGCTCGAAAGATTATTTTCGGGAGTTTTTTTGTTCTCCGAAATAGAAAGAAGGGATAAGATGAATGAAAAAGAACGATTTCTTGAAGAACAAAATTTAAAAACAACAGTGAAATGCTTAAATGAAAAAATTGAAACAATGGAAAGCGATATTTTTGAAGATACAGAACGTATTAAAGAATTTCGAAGATACGCTTGGGAAAATAAAGGAGGTATGGATAAGCAAGAATTAAATGCTGTAAGAACAGACAATGAACAAGAAGCTATTTTACTTTTAAGAGAACGTGATTATTTTAAAAAACTATTAAAAATTAAAAATAGTCCTTATTTTGCTTCTATTACCATTGACAATGAACAAGAAAAACAACAAAAAATTTATATTGGCATGACCTATTTAAAGGATGAAAATTTAGACAACTTAATTTATGACTGGCGTGCACCTGTTTGTAGTATTTTTTATGATTATGAAACAGGACCTTGTAGTTATGAAGCACCAATGGGCATTATAAAAACACATTTGCATCAAAAAAGACAATATAAAATTGAAAAACAAAAGCTTACACGTATCATTGATAGTAATATCAACATTGATGATGATATTTTACAGGAAGTTTTAGCAAGTGAATCCAGCGATAAAATGAAAAATATTGTAACAACAATCCAACAAGAGCAAAATAGCGTCATTCGAAATATCAAAGACAAACATTTAATTGTACAAGGAATCGCTGGAAGTGGAAAAACAAGTGTTGCCCTTCATAGAATCGCTTTTCTTCTTTATAAAATCAAAAATCTGTCTTCAGATAAAGTTTTAATCTTCTCTCCTAATCAAATATTTACAGAATACATTTCCAATGTCTTACCAGAACTAGGAGAAGAAAACACTTTACAAACTACATTCCACGATTATTTGCATCGTATCATCAAGGAATATAAAACAGTAGAATCCTATATTGATTTTTTAAATCGCCATTATCTTGGCAAAAATGAAGATACTTCTCTTCTTATTTACAAACAAAGCGATGAAATTATTAAAGACTTAGAAAAATTTGTTGCGCATTTAGAAAATACAACTTATTTTAAAAAAGGATTTACTGAAAATAAAGTATACACATACACCAAAGAAGAATTAAACGAACTATTTCATAAACGCTACTCTTCTGTTCCCTTCTTTGAAAGGCTGGATCAAATGGCTATTAAACTATCTGAAAACAATTACAAAGGAAGCAAGAAAAAGAAAGCCACTTATCATAAACTATTACTAGAAGCAATGGAATTTAAACGTGATTATAAACTCCTCCTAGCTATGTTTTATAAAAGTACATTCTTTAAAGGACAGTTATTAGAAAGTGATATAAAAAAATTAAATAATACTAAAAAAATTTCTTATGATGATGCCTTACTACTCGTATATTTAAAAGGATTAATGGAAGGATTCTATTATGAAAAATACATTGAGCAAGTAGTAATCGATGAAGCCCAAGACTACAGTTATTTACAATACAATATCCTTTCTAAAATATTTAAAAAGTCCTCTTTTACCATTCTAGGAGATGTAAATCAAAATATAAATCCCTTTTATAATTATGAAAGCTTAGAAGATTTAACCAACATATTTCCCGGGAAATACATAGAACTTACCAAAACTTATCGTTCTAGTGAAGAAATTATTGAATATGCCAATAAAATTTTAGATTTACATCATGTTTGTGCCATAAGAAAAAATGGAAACAAATCCGTTATTATTCGAAATAATAAAAAAACCCTAAAAGAAGATATAAAGCACTTAAAAGAAAACTATAAGTCTCTTGCTATCATTACTAAAAATGCAGAAGCTGCACAGCATCTTTATGAAGAATTACATAATGATTTTAAACTTTCTTATGTAGATACTACTACTGAAGAATTTATAAAAGAATTTGTTATACTTCCTGCTTACTTAGCAAAAGGCTTAGAATTTGATTCTGTGATTGTTTATCAAGATAGTGAAAACTATTTTACAGAAGAAGAGAAAAAGCTTTATTATGTTGCTGTAACTAGAGCCCAACATGAACTTTATATCTACGAATAATTATTTGACTTACCGCATATTTAATGGTAAGATTTTATAGAAAAGAAATTTGGAGGTGGCAAAATGGCAAAAAATGTATCAAAGAAAAAACCTTTAACTGTAAATTTAAGAAGCAAAGCTTGTAATGCTACAAAAAGTAGACAAAAACCAAATTTACAAAAGAAAAAAATAGATGGCAAAACTGTTTTAATTAGTGCTAGAGAAGCTAAAAAAGTTGCTTAAGAATGCAACTTTTTTTATTTATCCAATTAAGAATCTTGGACGTACACCATAAGAAATACTCGCATTAAAATCGTTAGGACCTGCAAGCGTGAAACCAC